>CAZBFW010000312.1:0-5569 GCA_964491135.1 uncultured Phycisphaeraceae bacterium
CGCACCCCCGCCCCCCAAGCCAGAACGCCCCCCACCGCGGATTCCACATGCTCCCCCCATCCCCCGATCCCCGGCCCCTCAACCCCTCGGTCCCTCGATCCCTCGGTCCCTTGATCCCTCGGTCCCTTGATCCCTCCCCGCCACAACCTTCTCGTACAGCGTCTCGAGCTTGGCCACCATCGCCTCGTGGTCGAACCGGTTCAGGCACAGCGTGCGCCCGTATCGGCCCATGTTCTGTCGCCGATTCGGCGCGTTGACCAGCTCCACGATGCCGTCGGCCAACGCTTCGAAGTCAAACGCCTTGACCAGCAGCCCGGTTTTGTCGGGAATCACCACCTCCGGCGTGCCGTCGATCGGATACGCGACGACCGGCACCTCCGTCAGCAGGGCCTGGACAGCCACACGCGGCAGCCCCTCCCACCGGGACGTGTGCACGAGCAGGTCAAAGCCGCTCAGCAGTGGCGGGATTCCCGCCGGCGCCACCAGCCCGATGAACCGGACCCGATCCCGAACGCCACTGCCCTCCAGGATCATCTCGTACCGCTGCCGCTGGGGACCGCCGCCGACCCAGACGAAGAAGCACTGCGGCGCTTTCTTGAGCACCCGCGCCACCGCCGGCGCCAACTCGTCGTATCCTTTGTTCTTAAAGAGCCGGGCCACCGTGCCAACGACCACGTCCTGCGGCGACACACCCCATTCCGCGCGAACCTGGCGCCGCACCTCGGGATCCGGCCGGAACCACTCGGTCCGCATCCCCGAATAGATCGTGGTGAACTTCTCACGCGGCGCGATACCCGCCGCAACCGCTTGCTCCGTCATGGCGTCGGCCACGCTCACCAGGGCGTGCGTGTGCCGGGCCGCGTGCCGTTCCAGCAGCCGGTACAGCATCTGCACGGGCCACCGCTGCGTCCGGTTGAAGCTCATCCCGTGGATGGTGTGGATGACGCCCGGCACGCCCGCCCGGACCGCCGCCCGGCGCCCGAGAATCCCCGCCTTGCTGCTGTGCGTGTGCACAACCTGGGGGGCCAATTCCCGGAAGCAGCGTGCCAGATCCCCCACGCAGCGCAGATCGTCCAACGGGTGGATGTTTCGCCGAAGCGAAGCGATGCGAACCACGCGTGTGCAGCACTCCTGCGCCCACGGCCAAAGTGACCCCTCCGCCCCGGCGTCCGGACCCGCCACCAGCGTCACCTCATGCCCGCGCCGGACCAGCCCTTCGCACGTCAGCAGCGTGTTTTCCTGGGCCCCCCCAATGATCAGCCGCGTGATGACATGGCAGATGTGCATGCCCGGTCATTCCGCCTCCGCGCCAGGGTCCGCGGCGGACGACTCCTGCCCTGCGGAAGCCCCTGCCCCGGCGTCGACCCAGCCCGGCGGAAGATACGTCGGGTCCAGCAGCTCAGGCGGATACTGCACCCACTGGAGGGACAGACCGCGGGCCGGTGCGGTCGGACCGGCCTGGCTGCGGTCGCAGCTCTCCAGGATCAACCGCAGGTGATCCGGCTCCCACCGCCCCCGACCGATTTCGATCAGGGTCCCGACCATGTTGCGAACCTGGTTGTAGAGAAACCCCTTACCCAGCACGTCGACGATGATCTCGTCCAGGTCCCGATGGACATCGCATCGCAGCACCGTACGGACCATAGTCTCCCGTTCACACCCCTTGGTAGCCATTGCGCTGTAGTCCATGCACCCCACGAAGTGCCGGGCCGCCGCCCGCATCCGCTCGACATCCAGCGGGTTCCAAAAGTGATAGGTGTACCGTTGCGTCGTCCGACTCACCGGCCGACCCGGTGCGGCATGGATACGATAGCGGTAGAGCTTTCGCAATACGTCGCGCCGGGCATGGAACGCCCGGGAAACGTCACTCACGTCAACGAGCGAGATGTCCTTGGGGAGCCGGGCGCCAATCGCTCGCCGCAGGTTGTTGGCCGGGATGGTACATGTCGTTTTGAGGTGGGCCACCTGCCCCGCCGCGTGTACGCCCGCGTCCGTCCGGCCGCTGCCGACGATCGCCACCTGGTGCCGGCACACGCGCCGGGCCGCCTGCTCCAGCAGCCCCTGGATCGTCAGCAGCCCCTGCTGCACCTGCCAGCCGTGGTATTCGCTGCCGTCGTACGCAATGAGAAGCCGGACGTTCCGCTCCATGGCGGCGATCGTATGTCCAGCTCACTGCCCGATCAAGTAAGGGGCACCGGGCGGCCTGGTCTCCAGATCGGCCCTCGCAATTGAGTCGCTGGAGAACAATTTCACAAGCCGGTTCAAAAAAAGAGTAAGCCGTTCGGATAGGCTTCAGGCGACGAGTTCTTCGGTCAGGGTCGTGCCGAACCGCTGCCGGAGGCGACCCAGGATTTCCTTGTGGATCTGGCTGACCCGCGACTCGGACAGGTTCAGGACAAGCCCGATCTCCGCCATCGTGAGATCCTCGTAGTAGTACAGGACCAGGACCAGGCGTTCCTCCCGCGACAACCCCCGCGTGATGTAATCGGTCAACATCTCCCGTGTGACGGGCGAGGTCGGATCCTCCTGCTTCGGATCCCCCACGTCCCACGATCGTCCGCTTCCGCGGGCCGTGCGGTCGTTCTGCGGCTCCATGGCGCTGAAGTGGATTTCCTTGCCCAGCTGGGAAAGGCGGCACAGGTGGTCATACCGGGCCTGGGTCACTCCCATTCGCTTGGCGATCTCCGCATGGCTCGGGGCGTGGCCGAACTCGGCGTCCAGCATCTCCCGCACGTGCATCTGCCGCTTCTCGAACGTCCGCACCGTGCGCGACTGCGGGTCCAGTGACCGCAGCCAATCCATCACGGCACCCGAAATGCGTTGCTGGCAGAAGGTCTCGAATTTGGCCTTGTGCTTGGGGTCGTAGGCCTCAACGGCCTCGATCAGACCATCGAACGCCGCGCTGGCGATCTCATCGTAGGAAATCTGAGCCGGCAGCTTTCGTGACAGCCTCGCGGCATGCGTGTGGACCAGCTGGCTGTAATGGACCACGATCTCATTACGCGTTTCGATATCCCGCGACTTCAAGTACCGCTTCCACACCTTCCCAATTGGATCGCTGGATTGCTTCATGCAACATTCTCCCTATCCGTGGGTAAGAACTTACCGAGTCCGGTGATCTGACAAACTCTTAGATACCACAGAAATTCGCAATGTAAAGGGGTTAGGTAATCTGGGGAGGTTAACGTATATGGGAAGAGTTCGGTGTGTACCGGCTGTGGACACACCCTGAAGTAGCACTTCTTGCGACGTGTCCTGGCAGCCCGGAACCTTATTGTACATAACTGGTTGCGGTCGTTATTGGGTAGAACGCTAACGTGTGGACACTTTGCGCCCTGCCCTGCGGGAACCAAAACCCACCACCTCTTTGAGCTGTTAAAATGGGGCAGATGCGGTACGACTGAAACGGCGTTTCAGCGGTCGCAGCTCCCATGCACCGTCCGGTAACAAGCGCACTCTCTTAGGCGGATTCTGTAAGTCTGCACGGGGGGCCAGCTACCCGAAGCACTGCCACCGACCGGGGCCTTCCGGCAATCGCGGCATAGCGCAAGTCGTGTAAGAACAAATGGTTGCGGCCGGACCCCCGTTTCGTCGGGCAGTCCGGCCGCTCGCCGTGGGTGCTGAAAATGAGTGTCCGATATCCGCCGCGCTCAGCGGTCAGGGCTGCACGGTCGTTTCGGCCGGCGATCGCAGACTCTGGTATCGCTCGTACATGGCGGGGTCGCGCGCCTTGAGATCCTCTGCGTCCCGATACACGTCCGTCAAATCGGAGTCGCCGATCCGACGCGTGACCTCGATCTCACCGTCCGGCTGAACGCGAAACGCGAGGCTTGACTTGTCCGAGAAACAAAACGGATGAGGCATGACCGTCATGGCCTTGTTGCCTCCGAGACCGATCGCGCAGGAATCGAGCTTCTTGGTCAGCGTGCTCAGGTAGTCCGCCAGAGCCTGCCCCGAGTGGTCCAGTTCACTCTCCATGCGCTTGAGGCTCTCCAGCCTCAAGACGCGCGGATCGATGTCGGGACCGAAGGGACCCATCTTGAGCATCCCTCGCTGCTGGGTCCCGTTCAGAAGCTCGTACACCTCCGGATCCGCCTGGCGCAACGCCTCCATGTCCGGGTACGTCTGTTCGGTCGTCGATTCCTTTCCCCCGACGGTGTTCGTACGACGGACGACAATCGGTTCGTCACCCTGGATCACCACCTGCACCCTCTCCCCGTCCGACTCCTGTTTCGCGATGCTGACGCGATGGCCGCCTTCGTCCGTGCTGACCGACACGTCCATGGTGACGTCCTGAAAGAGCTCCTTCAGGTCGCCGGGAAGCGGGACCGCCCCGGGAAGATCGAGAATGTTCCGAAGCATCCAATTCCCCTTGTCGTCCTTGGTCAGAGTGTGACCGCGCACGCGAATGCGCTCCTGCAGGATGTCCTGTGGCTCCGCCTCGTATTTCCAGTCCGCCTCGCTGAGAGAATCCGTCCGCTCGCTCAGCGTCACCGTCGCCGTGCCCGGTTGCCCGGCATGGATGTACGACACGGTGATCGCATCGCCGGCGGACTTGTTCTGGATGACCTCCGTGAACGCGGCAAGGTCGGCTGTCACCGGCTGCCCGTCCACTGCGGTAATAATATCCCAGCGGTCCAGGCCGGCGCGATCCGCAGGTCCGTCCCGCATGACATTCTCCACCAGCAGTCCGCCCTCCGTCAGGTTGACGTGGGCGGCCAAGGGGGAGGGCACGGGTTGCAGTTGGACGCCCAGCCATGCCGCCTGCGCGACGGGCGCCATCACCAGCGGACCCACCAGCAGGCTCAGCAGGCCCGCCCCCGTACGAGCTCGAGTCGACGAAACAAACATGATCTTGCTCCTTGGAAGAAAAGGAGGATCAGAGCCCTCCGCCGACGAGTCGCACAGCGCCGTCGCGGGTCTCAGGGTCCTCAAACGTTCGTTGCCGATTCACTTCAAGCCAGTAGATATTTCCATCCGCTCCCCGCACGGCAATCCAGTCGCGATCGACCCGGTGGTCGAGCCTTGGACTTTCCACGTGTCTGAGCGGTTGATTCAGGTCGGGGTGCGCAACAGCCTCAGCCGTCTCTTCGTTGCCGCCCGCGTACGCGGGCACAGGGCTCTCACCCTGCCCGGCCACAACCCCCGACTGTCCGGGCCCCCGCGGGGCGAGCATCCGCGGAATGACGAACATCGCGATTGCCGCGGCGGCCGCCAAGGCAATCGGCGCGGACCACCACAACCGTCGCACTCGTCGAACACGCCGGCGCTCCGGCAGAAGCACCGTTCGCACCGGCTGCGGCTGGGGAAACAGCGACTGCAGCACCGATGCGGCTGCGTCATCAATACGCTGCAACTGCAGGTAAGCCTCCTGCTGCTCCGGCGAGCGGACGAGAGCACGGTTCAACTCGATCTGCTCGTCCGGGCTCAGTTCGCCGTCGAGGCTTCGATTCATCTGTCGTTCCAGACGTTCGTCTGACTGGAACATGGCTCACACCTTTCCATCCAGGGCGGCCCGAAGATGGCGACGCGCCCTGACCAGTCTCGTTTCCACCGTATCCACCGGAAT
>CAZBFW010000313.1:0-5557 GCA_964491135.1 uncultured Phycisphaeraceae bacterium
CTGCTGTCGGACCAGGACACGCGCGTGGGCGAAACGCAGGCGATGGACTCCCGGGTTCGTACGATGGCCGTCAACTATGCGCAGCTCACTTCGTGGTTCACTCCCGAGCTGACCGCCATCGAACACGACACGATCAAGGGCTGGATGAAGGAGAACACGGACCTGGCCCTGTACGCCCAGTTCTTTGATGACACCTTCCGGCAGAAGAAATACGTGCTTCCCGCCCGCGAGGAGGAACTGATGGCGATGGCCGGCGAGGTCCGGTCCACACCGGGCAACGCCTACAACTTCCTCACCAACGCCGACATCAAGTTCCCCACGATCAAGGATGAGACGGGCCAGACGCTGGAGCTCGATGATTCGGCCTTCTACCTGCACATGCGTTCCACGGACCGGCGGGTCCGCAAGGACGCCTACACGGCCATCGTGGGTGAGTACGCCAAGTTTCGCAACACGGCCGCCGCCTTGCTGAACGGTGCAGTGCAGAACCATGTGTTCAATATGAAGGCTCGGAAGTATCCGAGCTGCCTGGCCGCTGCGCTGAACGGCAGCAACATCCCCGTCGAGGTCTACGACAACCTGGTGAAAACGGTCAATGAGAATCTGCCGCTGCTGCACCGCTACCAGTCCATTCGCCGCAAGGCATTGAAGCTGGAAGACGGCGTGCACGCGTATGATTTGTTCGCTCCGCTGAACACCGGGCAGAAGTACGAGGTGGAATACGAGGATGCCGTGGAGCGGATCACCGAGGCCCTGGCTCCCCTGGGACCCGAGTACCTCGCCGCGATGACAAAGGGGTTCGAATCCCGATGGGTCGACGTGTTCCCGACCAAGGGCAAGCGGAGCGGGGCGTACTCCAGCGGGACGTTTCTCACGCAACCCTACATCCTGCTGAACTTCCATGAGAGTTACGAGGACATGTCCACGCTGGCCCACGAGATGGGCCACTCCATGCACTCGTATTTCTCCCGGGGAACGCAGCCGTACGTGTACGCGGATTACGACATCTTCTGCGCCGAAGTGGCCAGCACCTGCAACGAGATCCTGCTGCAGAACTACATTCTGGAGCGCACGACCGATCCGAAGGTCAAGCTGTACCTGATCGTCGAGTTCCTGGAGGGCATGCGCGGCACGATCTTCCGCCAGACCATGTTCAGCGAGTTCGAGCAGCGGGTCCACGAAATGGCCGAGGCGGGCGAGCCGCTGACCGCCGACAGCATGAGTGCCGAGTACGGGAAGATCATGAAGAAGTACTACGGCCCGGACTACTCGCACGACGACCTGGTGGACAGCTACTGGATCCGCATCCCCCACTTCTATTACAACTTCTACGTATACAAGTATTCCACGAGCTACTGCGCGGCGTCCAACATCGCCGCCCGCATCATGAAGGGCGAGCCGGGAGCGGTGGAGGCGTACCTGGCGTTTCTGAAGAGCGGATCCAGCA
Source organism: uncultured Phycisphaeraceae bacterium (assembly GCA_964491135.1). Classification (GTDB taxonomy): domain Bacteria; phylum Planctomycetota; class Phycisphaerae; order UBA1845; family UBA1845; genus JAFGJQ01. Next base: position 1,448 of record CAZBFW010000313.1, read on the forward strand.
AGTACCCCCTCGAACTGCTCAAGGGGGCCGGGGTGGACATGACGTCGCCGGATTACATCCGCGACGCCATGAAGCTGTTCGAGAGCCTGCTCGATCAGACGGAGGTGCTGCTCAAGGAGATCGAAGGGTAGCGACCCTGCGACGCCGCGACCGAGAAGCAGACCCGCTCGCCCCCGTGGCGGGCGGGTTCTTTTATGTCTTTCCAGGGCGGATCCCGACACGGCACCGCTTTCAGGTCCCATGGAACACGGCGGCCCGCTCTCGCTGTGCCCGCCGGGTGTGAGCCCCCTGCAACTCGCGGTGCCGAATCGCCATGCTTCTGCAGGACGTCTCGTACGGCAATGCGGTCTCTGCGGATGTCTTGGGCATTGCAGACCGCCTCCATTGTCTGCTGACGCGACCGGATGTCTTCCGCGGCATTGCCCATACTACGTACGGCGAAGTGACCATGTATGACAGCGATGTCCGGGCGATTGCGAACTCGTGTGCCGGCAATCGGTGCCACTTTACGGCACACGGTCCGGCATGCCGCCTAAAGCCCGACTTTGTGGTAGTGCTCATGCAGGACTCTGCGCTGCGCGCTAAAGTGCCGACGCAATCGCGACGCGCGCGGAATATCATCAGGTCTTGCGAGAAGAATGTTTGACACGGCCACTCGGGTGAGGTAGAGTTTTCGTCGTTCTCGGTTCCAATTAGCGTGGGGGGGCGTAGCAGGGAGAGTGTGTGCGTCGGCCGCGAGCGACCGGCGCGCAGACTCTTTTTCGTTTGGCGACCTCCTCGCGGGGCCCTTCGAGATTGCGAATCGGGCGCTTCCTTCCACCGCCAAGTAGCAGCCGGGCCGGGAGAGAAGCGCACGGATAGACGTATGGCTTCAGACGCGGTGGCGCTGAAGCCCGGGCTCTCTCATCTCTCACAGAAGGAGGATTCAGCATGAGGAAAGCACTGGGGTTTGTTCTTGTGCTGGGGCTGGTGGCGGCCCCGGCGTTGGCGGACTGGCCCCATCCGCCGAAGTGGAACAATGGCATCTTCGATCCGCTGTCAGACTTGGACAGCTACGGGGCAGCGAGTTGGATTGAGTTTGACACGCCCTCCGACGCGCTGACGGCCGACGACTTCCTGTGCACCGTCACCGGGCCGATCACGGACGTCGAGTTCTGGGGCTGGTCGTACTACGGGAGTCAGTACATCGACAAGTTCCGGATCACGATCTGGAGCGACGTGCCGGAACAGCCGGGCGTCGATGAAAGCCATCCGGGCACCCTGCTGTACGACTACCAGGTGGAACCGGCGGTCGGCGGGATCGGGTGGCAGGAGCTGGACTCCGGTCACTTCAAGATCAACCTGCCGGAAGACCAGTGGTTCTACCAGACGGGCTCACCCGAGAACCCGTTGGTGTACTGGATCGGCATCCAGGGCGTGATGGTGACGGACGGGTATTACGACGCGTTCTACTGGCAATTCAAGAATCACCTGCACCCGACCTGGGGTGACGATGCGGCGTTCTCGTCCGACTACTTCGGGTACCTGCCCTGGCACAACTGGGGCTGGCAGGACGATACGAACACCGCCAATCTCTACGACGGTCCGTTCCCGGCCGGTTGGTTCGGCTCAATGGACATGGCGTTCATCATAACGGGGATTCCTGAGCCGGCTTCGCTGGTTCTGTTGGCACTGGGCGGACTCGCGCTGATTCGCCGTCGGTAGGGCTTACCGATCCGCGGTTTGGCTCGGCTGCTGAATCATGAGGCCCGGGCGGGAAGAACAAGCCCGCTCGAGCCTCTTTTCGTCGACACCACGCGGCGCGGTCACGTGGTATCGATGTAGATGGATTCGCCCTCCACGTGAACGGGGTAGGCGCGGAGCCGGCGATCCGGGGGCATTACGCCTTCGCCGGTCGTCACGTCGAACCGCCAGCCGTGCATCGGGCAGGTGACGACCGTGCCCTCCAGCGAGCCGTTGCAGAGCGGAGCGTCTTCGTGCGGACAGCGAGCCGTTGTGGCATGGAAGCGGCCGCCGACGTTCCAGACCACGATGGGGATGCGGCCGAGCAGCATCTCGCGGCCGGTGCCTTCCGGGATGTCGTGGATGGAGGCGACGCGGATACGACTCATCAGAAGGCTCCCCTCATGCTCGTTTCACCTGGCGAGCTTTGCAGCGACGATGAAGCCGCGGAATGTGCCCTCATCCATGTAGCCTTCCTGACGCCGGAGCAGTTGGCCGTCCGGGCCGTACACCACGAACGCGGGCGGGCGGGACACGCCCACCTGGCGGGCCCATTCGTTGTTGAATCCGGCAATCAGGCGGACGGGCACGGTACCCTTCATGGTCTCCAGCACCTGCGGCGACCGGAAGACTGTCTGATCCATGCGGATGCAGTCGTCGTTGAAATCCGACCAGTAGGACACCACGACAAAGCGGTCCTCCCGGGCGGCCAGGTTCATGGCACCGCCCAGGTCCGGTCGCCAGAACAACTGGTTGGCGCAGCCGCTCAAGAGGCCCGCCAGAAGCGGCAGAATCAGCCCGGCCAGTACTGCCACGCGGGTGTTTCGAGTCATCGGCGCCGCCTCCGGGGCATGGGCTCGGCCCGTTCATTGTTCCCCTGCTGTGTCCCCTTTTACGGGCTGGCGGCGAAACTGTACAGACCCGGGCGGGCGGACTAGGATGGGGCTTCCGATGGCCGGACGCCGGCGGGGTTCCGCCTGGGCAGGGCGGTCGCCGGCACCGCATCGGGAGAGAGAATCGGGGGCCGGTGCCATGACCATTGCCGACAAGATGCTGCCGCCGGAAAAGTCGCGCGACTCGCGCCTGGGCACGGATTCGGAGTCGCTGCGGCGCTCGTACATCCAGCACATCGCATTCACCCAGGCGAAGGTGCCGGACTACGCGACGAAAAACGACCGGTACATGGCCCTGGCCATGGCCGTGCGCGACCGGATGATCGATCGCTGGCTGGCCACGCGGAACGCGTACTATGCGCAGCCGAACCTCAAGCGGGTGTACTACCTGTCGCTGGAGTTCCTCATCGGGCGCACGCTGGGCAATTCGCTGATCAACCTGAACCTCTACGACGCCTGTTACGACGCGATCCGGGACGCAGGCGATGACCTGGAGGATCTGCGGGAGTTGGAGGAGGACGCCGGGCTCGGAAACGGCGGTCTGGGCCGACTGGCCGCCTGCTTCCTGGACTCGATGGCGACGCTGGGGCTGCCGGGCTACGGCTACGGCATCCGGTACGACTACGGCATGTTTCACCAGCGGATCCGCAACGGGTACCAGGTGGAGGAGCCGGACGACTGGCTGCGGCTGGGGAATCCGTGGGAAGTTGCGCGTCCGGAGCGCACCTACCGGGTCCGGTTCTATGGCCGGGTGGAGCGGTACCTGGACGAGCACGGCGAGCTGCGTGCCCGGTGGGTGGACACGCAGGACGTGCTGGCCATGCCGTACGACACGCCGATTCCGGGGTATGGCACGAAAACGGTGAACACGCTGCGGCTGTTCTCGGCGAAGTCGACGCGGGACTTCAACCTGGATTACTTCAACCACGGAGATTACATCCGGGCCTGCGAGGACAAGCTGCGGAGCGAGACGATCTCGAAGGTGTTGTATCCGAAGGACGATTCCCAGGCGGGGCGGGAGCTGCGGCTCAAGCAGGAGTACATGCTGGTGTCGGCGTCGCTGCAGGACATCCTGTACCGGTTCCGCAAGCAGCACACGTACTGGAACGAACTGCCAGAAGCGGCGGCCATCCAGTTGAACGACACGCATCCCGCGCTGGCGGTTCCGGAGCTGATGCGGATCCTGCTGGATGAAGAGGGCGTGTCGTGGGATGAGGCGTGGGACATCTGCCAGGGCACGTTTGCGTACACGAATCACACGGTGATGCCGGAGGCGCTGGAGACCTGGCGGGTGGACCTGATGGAGCACCTGCTGCCGCGGCACATGGAGATCATTTACGAGATCAACCGCCGGTTCCTGGAGGACGTGCGGAAGCGCTTTGCGGGCGACGACGGTCGGGTCACGCGGATGTCGCTGATCGAGGAGGGCTACGAGAAGCAGGTGCGGATGGCGAACCTGGCCATCGTGGGCAGCCACGCGGTGAACGGGGTGTCG
>CAZBFW010000314.1:0-5552 GCA_964491135.1 uncultured Phycisphaeraceae bacterium
AGATAATGAGCGGTGACTGGAGTTCAGACGTGTGCTCTTCCGATCTAGGCCGATCGTGCCATCGCTCAGGGCAATGCTGCCCGGGGAAACGGACACCGGGACGTAATCCGTGTTCAGCGTCACATGGAACGGTCCGTATGACTCACCCTCGCTGCAGACCGTGTTCTGACGCTCGATGGAGTCAACCCGGACGGTGATCACCAGCGACGCGCCTGCCGGGACGGCGGAGACGTCTTCCTGCGGCCCGTTCGGCGTAACCGTGATGACGGCGGGATCGAGCCGGAGCGACCCGCTGCCCGCAGTCAGACCGGACAGGGAAAAGCGGCCCGTGCCGCGATTGGCCGCCGGCACTCCGGCCTGAACATTGAAAGTCCCCAACCCGCCGCTCTGGCTCAGATCCAGCGGTACCGCCACCGGACTGCTGACGCCACCGCCGCCGCCGACTCCGCCACTCGAACAACCGACGAGCGCGTATACGCCGAGAATCCCCACGCCGGCAGCCCTCAACACGTCCCTTCGCATGATCCCCGACCGTTTCCTCAATAACTCCGTCTCAGCATGACAACAACCGCCCGGATCCGGATCGCCACGATACAAGCGTGAGTCCGATTTTGCCAGTGTGCGTTTAGCAGGACATCGGATCCCGGCGGGATGCCCGAGCAGTCCAGTCGGGCTTGACGGGGCTGCACATCGGAACTGCGTCCGTGGAATTTGCGTCTGAAACAAAGGGGCAGCGACAATACATACGCAGGAGCGGAAGCCAGGCGGGTCCGTCTGGCGACAGCGATGCGGCGGAGGTGGCGCATCGCGTCAGGGCCCCTGCGAAGAGCGACTCGTTGTAACGAGGCCAATACAGGCATAGGATGGTGGGTGTCGGAGGGGTTCGATTCAGGTCTTTTCGGGACGGAACGAGCAATGACGGCACTTCGGCAACAGGTTCGGCGGACACAGAAGCGGTTGTGGGCCAACCGGTGGTTTCTGCTTCTGGCATGGTCGTCGACGGCCGCCGCCGGCGCGTACGCGTGCGTGGTTCTCGGGGTGAAGCTGTACGGCGCGGCTGCACCGCTGGGGTGGGTCGCCCTCGGCCTGACCGGCGCCGCGGTCACGCTGGCCACCGTGCTGAGCCTGGTCGGCCGGCCGGACGACCTGGTCGCGGCCACCGAGTTGGACCGGGCGGCGGGCCTGCGTGAGCGGGTCAGCAGCGGTCTGTACTGTGAGCAGTCGGCGGACCCTTACGCCCACGCCGTGGTCGCGGACGCGGAGCGCGTGAGCAGTTCGCTTTCCGTGGGTCGGCACATTCCGTTGCGGGCGCCGCGGCCGCTGTGGTACACGGGCACGGCCGCGCTGATCGCGGTCATTCTGCTGCTGCTGCCGTCCGGGTGGATCACGCGATCGCAGGCACAGGCGGACCAGCGGCCGGACGAGGTGATTCAGCGTCAGAAGGTGGACGTCCGGAAGAAGATTGACCTGATCAAGAAAGAGGCCCGGGTGCACGAGGGTCTGAAGGACAACCCGGCCATGAAGGATCTCGTGGCCGGCCTGGAGAACCTCGCGAAGGAGCCGATCGAGAACCCCGAGGCGCGGCGCATGGAGGCGATGAAGAAGGTCGCGGCCGCGGCGGACGCCCTGCGTCAGCAGCGTCAGGGTGAGCAGTTCGAGAAGGTCGGCGAGATGAAGAAGATGCTTCGCAGCATCAAGCCCGAGGACGACCCGAATTCGCCCACGCAGAAGCTGTCGGAGGCGCTGGCCCAGGGTGATTTCAAAGCCGCCAACGAGGCGGTGAAGGCCCTGCAGGAACAGCTCGCCACCATGCAGAACTCGCGGAACACCGAGGCCCTGCAGCAGACGCAGGAGCAGCTTGAGCGGCTGGCGGATCAACTCAAGAAGGCGGCCGCCGACAACGCCCAGCTTCAGCAGAAGCTCGAGCAGGCCGGCATGAAGAAGGAGGACGCCCAGAAGCTGATGGACCAGATCGCCCAGGGCGACACCTCCGAACTGGAGAAGCAGCTATCCAAGCTCGGCATTCCGCAGAACCAGCTGGATTCGCTGATGCAGCAGATGCAGAAGCGGGCCGGTGCGTGCAACGCGTGCCGGAACATGAGCAGCGCCCTGAGCCAGTCTGCCGCCTCGATGCAGCAGGGGCAGTCCGGCGACGCCGCTTCCGGCCTGCAGTCCATGGGCGACCAGCTCAGCGACATGGAGATGCTCGAACAGCAGATGAACGAGCTGGAGTCCGCCATGGCGTCGCTCGACAACGCCAAGTCGCAGATGGGCGACTGCCCGCAGTGCAACGGCACCGGGATGTGCAACGGACAGGCCTGTCCCCTGTGTCAGGGCAAGGGGTCGGGCGGGCAGGGCGCCGGCATGGGTCAACTGGGCCAGGGCCGCGGAGGGCTCGCCCCCGAGGCACCGGCGGCGGTCGGCTTCAAGCCGGAGCGCGCCCCGGTGCACACGGGCGCGGGCAAGATCATCGGGCAATTCCTGGTGGAGGGAGAGCAGATCAAGGGCGAGGCATCGAGCGCGCTGGTGGAAGTGGTCACCGCCGAGGAGCGCAACGCCACGGACGCCATTGAGCGGGACCGGATCCCGCGGCAGTACCAGCGCTCCGTGAAAGAGTACTTCAGCCGCGTGCAGCGGGCCCTGGGCGGCCAGAGCGCCACGGAGGAAGAAGACGCCTCGGAAGACGAGAAGCCCGCGGACGCGCAGGACGAGACCGAGGACGCGGGATCGTAGCGGTTCGGCGCGGAACGGCGGAACGCGGACGTCCGGCCGTGGGCGGACGGCGGCCGCGTCACACTTCAGGAAAGGCTTCCGACATGATGAAAAGCACCGAATGGGGGCGTTGGGGTCTGGCCGCTCTCGCGGTGTTCGTCAGCGCGTGCCGCGACTCGAAGCCGACAGGCACCGTGCGCCTCTATTGCAGCGTGGACGAGATCTTCGGCCGGCAGGTGGTTGTCGAATTCGAGAAGCGCACCGGCGTCACGGTGCAGGCCACGTATGACAGCGAGGCCGGCAAGACGACGGGCCTCGTCAGCAAAATCGAGATGGAGAAGGACCGACCGCAGGCGGACGTGTTCTGGTCGTCCGAGCTGTTCAACACGATTCTCCTCGCACGCAAAGGCCTGCTGCAGCCGTACGATTCGCCCGCCGCCGCGGACATTCCGCCGCGATACCGCGACCCGGATCACCGCTGGTCGGCCATCGGCCTGCGGGGACGGGTCATCGCGTTTGACCCGGCCCGCATTCCGGCCGACCAGGTGCCGCAGCGCTGGCTCGACATGGACGACGAGGGCGTCGCCGCGAAGGTCGTCTACGCCAATCCGCTGTTCGGCACCACGCGCGGGCACGTGGCGGCCATGGTGGCCCTCTGGGGCCGCGACGAAACGGCCGGGTTCCTGACCGGGCTGCGCGAACGCGGCGCGAAGAAGGTCGACGGCAACAGTACGGCCGTCCGCGAGTTGCTGTCCGGCCGATTTGCCCTGGCGGCCACGGACACGGACGACGTGATCCTCGCCAACCGCCAGGGCGCCGCGCTGGAAATGGTCTACCCCGACATGGGAGACGGCGGCACGCTGCTGATTCCCAATTCCATCGCCATCCTGAACGGCGCGAAGAACGTCGAGGCCGCCCGGAAGCTGGTGGATTTTCTTGTTTCGGCGCACGTGGAGGAGATGCTGGCCCGAAGCGCTTCACAGAACATCCCCGTACGGACCGAGCTTCGGGAAAAACTGGCGTTGGAGATGCCGCCGGAGACGGGCATCTCCTACGAAGCCGTGGCGAATGCCATGCCAGAAGCGGCGGAACTGGTCCGCGAGATTCTGACCCGGTGAGCGGCCGAGCCTGTCGAACGCTGTGGACCATCCTGGCGATAGGCCTTTTCCTACTCGCCATTGTGATTCCATCGGTGGCCGTTGTCGCCCGGGCCGTGGCGGACGGGCTGCCGCCCGCCGGCGGCTGGATGTGGTCCGCCCGGCAATGGGGCCTGCTCACGGACACGGTGATCCTGGCCGGGGCCGCCGTGGCGGTGGCCGTCGTTCTGTCTCTGCCCGCCTCGTACGTGGTCGGGCAGACCCGGCGTCTCTCCACGCGACCGATTCTGGTGGCGTTGACGGCTCTGCCGCTTCTGCTGCCGCCGATGGTGTACACGTTCGGCTGGCAGCGGCTGGCGGCGGCGCTGCCGCCGCGTCTGCTCTGCATCTGCATGTGGGCGGCATGGGGATGGCCGATCCCCGCCCTCCTTGTCGGGTCCGGCTGGGCCCGCGCCGGGCGTGCCGGCTACGAGGCGGCGCTGCTGTCCACGACGGCAGGGTCGGCGTTCGTGCGGGCGGGTCTGCCCCTGCTCTGGCGACCCCTGTCGATCAGCGGGCTGATTCTGTTCGTCCTGTTTCTGGGCGAGTACACCGTGCCGCACGCCTGTGGGCTGAGCGTCTACGCCACGGACCTGCTGGGCCTGGCGGAGGCGTTTGGCCCCCGTGCGATCGAAGTGCTTTGGCCGTCAGTGCCGCTGGTCGGGTTGCTGATGATCGCGGGCGGGCTGGCGTGGGTAACGTGGCGCGGGTCCGCGGATGACGACGCCGGGGCCGCGGGGGCGACCGGGGGCTCGCGGCGGTCGAAGGCCGCGCTTGTCGGTGTCATCGTGATTCTGGGACTGACGATTGTGACCCCGATAGTAAGACTCGCGTGGCACGGGGCAATCCTGGAGTGGGTGGACCTGGCCTGGCAGACCTATCGTGCAGAGCTGCTGCAGTCCGTAGCCGTCTCCATTGTCGGCGGGCTGGCGGCCGTCCTGATGGGAACGGGGTTGGCGATGCACTCGGTGGGGCGCCGTCTGGTCGTCGGTTGGGCGGTGGTGTTCGGGCTGCTTCCCGGCGCGCTGGTGGGCCAGGCCCTGGTGGCGGCGTATCTGTCCGTTCCGCCGGTGTACAACCAATGGCCGATCGTGGTGTTCTGCCACGTGGCCCGGTTCGGGTGGATCGGCCTGCTGGCGGCGATGCTGGCGTGGCGGCAGGTTCCGCCGGATCTCGTGCAGCAGGCCCGGGCGGACGGGGCGGACGCGCTGGCCGTCGATACGCACGTCCGCCTGTGGCCGAACTGGCCCACGCTGTTGTGCGGGGCGGGTCTGGTCGCGGCGTTGAGCCTGGCGGACATCACCGCGATCAGCTTGGTCCGTGTCCCGTCCGTCGGTACGATATCGCTGACGCTGATCGAGAAGATGCATCGGTTTGAAGAAGGCATGCTGGTTGCGTTGAGCCTGTGGCTGGTGGCCGCGGCGCTGCCACCTGCCGTGTTGATGGCCGTGGCACTCCGGCGGCGGGGGTAGCGGGTCCGTGGGCAAGCGGTTGAACATGCCGGTTCGGACGACAGGGGCACGCGGCGTGAGCGTCCGGCATGGTCTGGGGCGGCTCGCCGTGCTGCTGCCGGCGTTGCTCGCAGGTTGCGATCGGCCGCCTCTGACGCCGAACGGGGTGATCGCCACGTTCGGGGCACAGGGAATGGCACAGGGCGAGATCGGAAGAGCACACGTCTGAACTCCAGTCACGAGATTCCATCTC
>CAZBFW010000315.1:0-5528 GCA_964491135.1 uncultured Phycisphaeraceae bacterium
CGCCAAGGACTCGGTCATCATCGACTTCGAGGAGCTGTCCGCTCTCGATCGGGAACTCCTCGTGGAACGCCACCTCATCAGCCGCCAGCATGCAGAGGGCGAGGGCAGCCGGGGGGCCGTGATTTCCCTGCGGGAAGACCGCTCCCTGATGATCAACGAGGAGGACCACCTGCGCATCCAGGTGCTGGCCAGCGGGCTGCAGCTCGACGCTCTCTGGAAGGAGATCAACCGGATCGATGACCTGATCGAAGCCGGCATCGAATACGCGTTCGATCCCAGGTTCGGCTACCTGACCGCATGCCCCACCAACGTCGGCACCGGCATCCGCGTCTCCGTGATGCTGCACCTGCCCGCCATGAAGCTGACCCAGGAAATCGAACGCGTGCTACGCGCCGCTCGCGACATGCGATTGGCCGTCCGCGGCCTCTATGGCGAGGGCACCGAGGCCATCGGCGATTTCTTCCAGGTGTCCAACCAGACCACCCTGGGCAAGAGCGAGGAGGAAATCGTCCGCGAGTTCGCCGAGGACATCATTCCCCAGATCGTGGACTATGAACTGCGCGCCCGCGAAACGCTCGCCGCCGAACGCGCCTACCAGTTGGACGACAAGGTCTGGCGGGCCGTGGGCATCCTGGGCAACGCCCGCTCCATGAGTGCGGAAGAATCCCTCTTCCTGCTCTCCCATGTCCGCATGGGCGTGCATATGGGCCGCTACAAGGCCGTCGACATGGGTCTGCTCAACGAACTCTTCCTCCAAACCCAACCCGCCCACCTTCAGAAACTGCACGGCTCCGCGCTGGACGGCGAGTCACGCAGCATCGTTCGTGCCGAGTACTTCCGCCGCCGTCTTGGCGGGAACAACTGACCCGGCGGGACTTCTGGGTCGATGCCGTTCATCCCTGAATGTCGCAAACTGGGAAATAGGCAAAATGGGGGTTTGGGAGAATCCTCTTCTCCGTTCGCGAGGGTACCCCGTCATATCCGCATGGCGTGGCGTTCACGCGATTCGGCAGGCCGTGACGATGTGTAGGAAGCAGGCGGGGTTGCCGGACCACGCGACAAAGAGAAGCCCCGCAGACACCCGCGGGACGCCGGGCCGAGCGCCTGAAGGTCTGGGCGTTCGGTCGGCGTCTCGTGTGGAAGTTCCCGCAGGGGTCACGGGGTTTCGGCGCCGGACAGGAGGAACCCATGAATCGTTCCCATCGCCTCAAATCGCACATGGGCAAAGCCCGGTTCTCGCACGAGCGGCGGCGAGACGATCAGATGTACCATCAGCTTCTGATCGCCGACTTCCTGAGCGAGGCGGACACGACCCGGGGTGGCCCGGTGATCCATCGATCCGGGGACGCCGCAGCCGCGGTGCATGCTCCGACGACCGCGGTCCGCGTGATCGAGCCGATGGCGGATGTCGGCTCGAGCGGCGTTTACGGGTGCCCGGCGATCGTCACACCGCGAACGCCCGGCGCGAATCCGGCGATTGCCGGGGCAGTGATGCGCGTGCGATCCCGGCGGCCGCCGTTTCGCTGGCGTGCAATGCTCACCGGCTTTCTGGTGACGGCAATCCCCGGGGGGGCGTTGCTGCTGCTATTGTCGATTCTGAGCGGCTGAGTTCGGGGTCTGCGCACCGTGGGAGGGCCGCAGCCGCGTAGACCGCGCGAGCCGGTTTCGCCGGAATCGGGCTTGCTGCGGATCGCATACCCTGCCCCGGTCGATACTTGACAGCATTGGGGGCAAACCGCACAATCACCGTGAGGAACGGGTGGCCCTGGGGTTCCGTCCGCCCCGGCGCGTGGGGCGGCGCGGTTTCGTGGGGCCCCGCCGGAGATCCCCCGCGACGGGATCCCGCCGTATGATCGCCCCCGGAGCTATGGAGCATCGGGGCGACCCCCAGTTGACGACCAGCCCGCACCGGAGGAAATGTCTATGCCCGCTGCCCGAGGGGCCACTCAGCCGGGATTCTCCGCCGCCCATATCTGGATGATCTCATTCGCCGTTCTCTGGCTGGTCGCGACCGGCCTGTTGGTCTGGGTCTACACGGACCAGGAGAAGGTGGTGACGGAGAACGATGACCTTCGCCGCGAGAACAACAAGCTGATCAGCCCAGGCGAGAAGTCGCTGCGCTATTACGGCGAGGGACAGGGACAACCCGGCGCGGTCACCGTGGTCGGGCTGTTGGAGCAGGACCGGGCCCGGACGGCGGAGCTGGCGACCGGGCAGCCGGAGAACACCCCTGCCGCGGTGAAGAGCGACCTGGACGCCGTCGTGGACCGGATTCGGTCGGAGAGACTGGTGTCGGATCCGGGTGGTTTCGGCGGCGCATCTGCGGTTGGAGCACTGCGGTCGCTGTACGGCGAGTTCACAAACCTCCATACCCGTTGCACGGACGCGGAGAACCAGGTCCGCGAGCTGACGGACCAGGTCAAGAGTCTGGCCGATGCGTCCGCGACGCGACGGAACGAGTTCGACGCCCAGTCGGCTGCGGTGGCGCAGAAGCTGGACGACATATCCAAGGAATGGGAACGTCTTCAAGAGGACCACCGCGAGCAGATCGCGGAGTTTCAGAAGAGCCTGGAGGATTTCCGACAGGACGCTTCGCGGAACATCAAGGAGCTGAGTCTCAAGCGAGACAGTTTCGAGAAAGACCTGACCGACATCCAGCAGAAGTACGCCGACCTGCGCAAGAAGCTGGGCGAGCTCCAGATCACACCGGTTCCACTGCAGACGCTCCGCCAACCGGACGGCGTGGTGCTGACCGCCAAGCCCGGCGAGGACGTGGTGTACATCAATCTCGGGCAGGACGCCCAACTCACGTTGGGACTGCAATTCGCGGTGTATTCACCCGATACGGGCATCCCGGCGGACGGGCAGTCCAAGGCGCGGGTGGAAGTCGTGTCCATCTACGAGCGCACGTCGGCCTGCAAAATCGTCGAGAAGTCGCCCGACGAGTTGATTCTGGAGGGCGATTTGATCGCCAATCCGATTTACGATCGTTCCCGACCGCTCACCTTCCTGGTTCTCGGCGAGTTCGACCTCAACCATGATGACCGGGTGGATCCCGACGGTGTGGCCAAGATCAAGGCGCTGATCGAGAATTGGGGCGGCCGGACAGCCGACACGGTTTCGGCGCGGCTGGACTTCGTCGTCGTCGGATCGCCGCCACGTGAACCGCGCGTCATCGGGGAAGCAACGGCGGAGGTCGTGGAACGAAACCGGGAGATCACTCGGCAGTTCGAGGAGTACACGCGGCAGTTGGAGACGGCAAACTCCCTCTCCATTCCCGTGCTCACGCCGCCGGTCTTCCTGCGGTTCCTGGGGTATCGGGAAACGGACCCGTTCCCTCAGATCTAGGTGCCGGCCGAGGGGGGCGAACGCAGCAACGAGCGGCCGGCGATTCGTCTGAACGGCCCGTTTGCGGCGGCGACACGCGCATGTGTGCTGAACACACATTCCGGGTGTCGGCCAAGCCGGTCGGGGATCGTGACGAGGCCATCGCCGTCCCGGTTTTGCGGAGAGTACCCGGGGATTGTTCACGTCGACTTTTCAGTTGCAGATTGTCGCCGGCTGGCTTACGGACAGTCTGGTCCGTAACTGGGCCCTGCTGAGCATTTTCTGTACGCTGACCCTGCTGATCGTGGTTCCCGCGGTGGTGCTTCGCCGCTACGTCAACCTCATCATCAACATCTTCGACGACACGCCTCCACCGCTATCCATGGACCTGCGGGACTACGACCGGCTGGAGGGCAAGCTGGTGGCCTTTCGCGCGTTCGACGGGCACGCCCTGCAGGGCATGCTGCTGCACGGCGACCCGCAACAGGCACGCAGAGGAATGATCGTCTTTGCCCATGAGTACGGCAGCAACGCATACAGTTGCTCCCGATACTGTCGTCCGCTCCTGGAGGCGGGGTACGATGTGTTCACCTTCGACTTTCGCGGACACGGGCAGTCCGGCGGCGAGGAAGGGTACAAGCCTCGCCAATGGGCGAGTGACCGCGAGTTGGCCGACATGCTGGGCGCCATTGCCTTCGTGGAGGATTACCTCGAGCGGCACGACTACCCGCGTGAGATCGGCCTGTTCGGCATCTCCCGAGGGGGGGCGGCCGCCATCCTGGCGTCCGTGGACGTGGGAAGCGTGAAGGCCATCCTGACGGACGGAGCCTTCAGCAGCGACAGCACGCTGGAGTACCTCATGCAGCGCTGGGTCAGCATTTTCGCGAAGGTGCGGCTGATCTACGAGAACCACCCGCCGGTTTTCTGGCGGTTCCTGCGATGGCTGACCTTCCGCGAGTGCCGGCGCCGCTTCAACTGCCGTTACCCGTCGGTTCGAAAGGCCATTGGCCGAATCCCCGCCACGCCGATCTTCTTCGTCCACGGGGAACGGGACAGCTACATCCCGGTTGCGCAGTCGCAGATGCTCTATGACCTGGCGGGGGAAAACAAATACCTCTGGATCGTCCCTCGGGCCAAGCACAACCAGTGCGTGATCCAGGCTCCCCAGGAGTACGCCCGGCGCACGGTTCGGTTCTTCGATCAGCATCTCTTCGGGCAGGTCGATGCCGATGAATCGCTGCCGCAGGCGAGTCTGAGCGATCTGACGCAACCCGTGGCCGACCCTCCGAGGCTCGTACGCCGTCGACTTACCCGTCTGACGCGCCGCCGCGCTCGGCGTTGACCAGGCGGCTGCGACGTTGAGCCGGGGGTCGTCGGACGAAACGAACAAAGCCCGCCGGGGACACCGGCGGGCTTCGTCATTGGAGGATCGATTCAAACCTCGCAGTGGTAGACCTGTCCCCGGCCGGCTTCCGCGCGGAGGCCGGGTGCAGCTTCACTTCTTGTTCGCTTCCTTCGCGGGCTCTGCCGCCGGCTGAGTGGTTGGCACCGGCTTGTCCGTGGCCGCAGGGGCCGTGGTGGCCGGTTTCGAGATCGACTCGGCGGCCGGTTCGTCGGGGAAGCCCGGACGATTCTTCCAGCGGAAGTCCTTGATCTTCTCCGCGTACTTCTGCTTCTGGGCCGGTCGCGGGATCGTGTCCAGCCGAGTCTTCAGTTCCTCAAAAAGCTGGACCTTGTACTGGCTGGCCTCGCGCTTCTCCGTCATGGCGGCATCCAGCTTCGCCACGTCCTTTGCCCGGCGGGCTGCCTGGATCTTCTCTTCCACCGCCTTCAGCTCGGCGGCATGGCTTTTCTCGTGGGCGGACGCTCGTTCCTTCAGCTCTTTCAGGATGGACCTGGCCGCGTTGACCTGGCCTTCGTCCAGCTCGTAGTTCTCAATGAAAGCCTGCACGTACCCGTCCCACCACTCCAGGCTGGTCCCAAGCACCTTGGCCGCGGAAACCTCGGTGGGCTTCGGCTGTCTCGGGTTCACTGGCGGTGTGTCCGGCCGCTCCTCCGGGAAGATGCCCTGCTCATCCCCGACCTTGCCACTGGCCCAGCCGGCGAATCGCTTGTCCATGTCCTGGAACGTCTTGCTCATTTCCTGGCGATCGTAGTCGTGCAGTTTCTTCTGCTCGTCGCTCAGAATGTCACGCCACTCG
>CAZBFW010000316.1:0-5519 GCA_964491135.1 uncultured Phycisphaeraceae bacterium
GCTCTCCATGTTCCTGCCTGTTTGTGTCCGGCGAATCCCGCTGCACAGGTCACATCGCGGCCGATCGGGCATCCATCGCTCTTGTCGGACGCACGGTAGAGAGCATAGAGGCATGCGTCTGAAACCGCAATGCAGATGCACCCGCCCAAGAAGGCGTGCCGGTCGGACACCACACCTTTCGCAATCCGGCGTTCGTCCACGCTGGGATCCGCGGCCGGCTTCAGCCGGCCAGACAGTGCCCCCGGCTTCAGCCGGGGGAAGGCGACTCCCCTGATTCCGTCTCTCTGATCTCATCTGCAGCCGGCTTCGAGCCAGCTTTTTCTTACGCAACCCAGGGCAACGCCCGGAAAGCCGGCTGGAAGCCGGCTCAGACTGAAGAAGAAGAACGGGGATGATGGGGTGGTCCGACACCCTCACCTGAAGGTGAGGGCACTGGCCGGTCGGCTGAAGCCGACCCCTCAGGCCATGCCTCTGAGCCGATGAGTCTTGCAGGTGGCCGAGACGGACGCCTCAAACTTAGCTCATGACTCGTTGAGTCTTCGCATCGGGTCGGCTGAAGCCGATCTCTCGAGCCATGCCTCTGACCCGATGAGGCTTGCGAGTGGCCGAGGCGGAACCCTGAAGTTTGGCTTCTGACTCGTTGTGTCTTCGCATCGGGTCGGCTGAAGCCGACCTCTCAGGCCGGGCCTCTGACTAGATGACTCTTGCAGACTGCCGAGACGGACCCCGCAGGTTTGGCCTTTGACTCGACACGCACGCCCCCCTCGCGGGGTGCGCCGGTCAGGCGATGCGCCTTTCGCAATCCCGGCGCGCCGGGATTCGCAATTCGCCATTCGACATTTGCCATTGGACATCTGCTATTGCGTATTCCGCCCCAGCGTCTCCCGGAGCCAGTGGAGGAGTTGTTTCATGAGGACGTCGTGGCTCATCTCGCGCAACACGGCCTCCCGCATCTCGAAGGCAACCGAGCGGCGGGCGCCCTCATCGGTGAGGAATTCCCGCATGCGGGCGGAAAACTCGTCGGCGGAGTCAAACGTGACTCGGTCAAAGTCGGGCCACAGCCGGCTGGCGTTTTCGGCCTTTTCCCGCTGCTCCCACAGCTTTTGCATGGAGTCGAAGTTGATCTGCAGCAGCGGCTCGTATTCGGTCAGGGCCACGCCGCGCATCCGCTTGGTCGCGATGAGGCGTTCGCGGAGCGGTGAGGGGAAGTCCTCCAGTCGCACCTTCGCACCTGGCTCGAAGCCCTGCTCCCGCACGTAGGCATACAGATCCAGCATCACGCGGAAGAACACGTCGCCGTAATGACGGCGGATCAGGAAGAACCCGCCCGCGGCCAGGCCGTCCAGCACCCGCTGGTGCAGCGCGTTGTTGCAGCCGGCGTGCAGGTTCACCTTGGCTGCCCGGATCGCACGCCCCAACTGAGGCCCGTGCTCGATGAAGCCCCGGGCGTACCTGGCAAACTCCGGATGCGTGTCCCAGCCGTGTCCGTAGAGGCTGAACCGCCCACCCGTCGACTCCGCCCAGGCGGCCGCCCACTGGATGGTCTGACGCCGAATCAGGTGGTCCACGAGTGGCCAAACGTAATCGCTGCCGATCGTCTCCCGCTGATCGGGCGAAAGCTCCATCCCCCGCTCGCGCCCCATCAACAGCAGCATGCGCCCGAAGTCCAGCCCGCCGTTCAGCTCGCCGCGATGCAGACGGGCAAGCACTTCCTCGTACACGGCGTCCACCAGTGGCTGTAACTGCGGCTCGCAGCGCTTGCGGGAGTCTTCGTGGATGTCTTCGGCCGATCGTCCGCGATTCGTCGCGAAGGCCACGTCGCAGCACAGGGCCGGGTCGGGCGGGTCGATCGCCTCCAGAGCCGCAAGGTTTTTGCCCTTGGCCTCCGGCGGCAGCAGCGCGGCCGGGTCCGTCGCCATAAGACACGGCATGAACTGATTCGCCGGGTAACCGAACCGCCGGACCAGCTCCGGCCGGCTGTAGCCCATGCAGAAATCCAGCGGGCCCATCGACGCGCCCGCCTCCGCGGTGAACAGCCAGGGCAGGCGATCCTGGATCCACGTCACCAGCGGCAGGTTGTCGATCAGTCCCGGCCTCTGTCGCTCCCGCAGGTGATCGATCACGATCAACAGGTCCGGCTCGAATTCCCGAATCGTCGACAGCAGAGTGAGCGGAGTGATGCGCGAGTGGTTGTCGGGCTCCATGACGAGGCGAGTCTCGCACCCGTTGGCCGCAAAGGCGTTCAGCGCATCTCGCATCGAATACTGCAGCACCGTGCTGAACCGGCAGGTCACGCCCAGCACGCGTAAGGGCGGCCCGCCGGACAGAGCCTCGGTAAACCGCCGATGCCACCATGCCCGGTCGCGCCCGGCGTATGTCTCACTTGCCTCGGCGTGCAGGGCGACGCGTCGGTCCTCCAGTTCCTGGGAGGCCTTCTCGATCCATTCGTGGACGGTCTGCCCGTCGGCCGTCTCCCAACCCGGGGCCGTCACGATGCCTTGGGGCGCGTGGTTTGTGGTATCGTTCGCCACCCATTCCGCGAAGTGCTCGTACGCATCCGGCCCGCAGCACAGCCGGACGCGGGCATCGGTGATCAGCCCGCGCCAGTCGTTCAGGTGCAAAGCCACTGCCATGCCCACGAACGACCGCTCCACCTGGTAAATCAGCGCCGTGGCGCCCAGGAACGCACGCGAGGTCGCCTCATGCACCCACGGCAGATGGAATCCCAACCCGATTCCGTCAATCACGAACGCAGGGATGATGTGGTCCTTGATCTGTTTCGCGAAGACGTCCGCCGACGGCTGCGGCACCAAGTTGCCAAACACCGGGCGCCAGCCGCTCCGCCGGTCGAACACCTGCTGCCGGCCGTCCTTGGTGACGTGCAACTCCAGGTGCCGTTGCTCCGCCAGCCAGGCCGCGTGCATGGCGTCGGCCCAGCCGTATCGCCTCAGGAGCACGTCCAGGTTTGCCTCGTACCGACTCCGCAGCGTATCCCACGGGCGTAATCCATCGCTGCCGGGCTGCCGCAGGCTCTGGCGCAGCGTCGCGAAGTCGGGGCTGGCCTTCACCGGTCCGGACAGCCCGTTCGCCACGTCGGCCGCCCGGTGCAGCAGGCCCAGCTCGGCCAACCGCCGGATCAGCATCACCCGAAGCTCGTCGTGGGGGATTCCGCGGACCGCGGCCGTACTGGCAACGTCGATGAACCGGACAACATCCCCCGACCGACCCATCTGCAGCAGGCCGTCGAGGGTGAGGGACTGCGTCATCATTACCGTCCTGATAATGGAATGCTTCTCGGACCTATCGGCAGGCCTTTCCAGGGGGCTAAAGGCGTTTCGCGGCAGGTGCCGATAACACACTCACTCTCAGTCCGGCCCCTTGCGCAGTTTTTGCGCTGCGGTTCGGCCGGGCGGTCAGGAAGCCCTCCGCATGTCAGACCACCAAGACCCGGACGACCTCGCCCCTCCTCCCGTCGCCCCGCGCGACGCCGACCGCCCCGACGTATCCGTGGTCATCGCCTGCCACAACGCGGCGGACACGGCTGGCCAGACGCTGGACAGCCTGCTGGGCCAGACGTTTCGGAACTGGGAGGCGATCTGCGTGGACGACGGCTCGACCGACGGCACGGCCGGGCTTCTTCAGGAGTTCGCCGCCTCTGATTCGCGCTTCCGTCTGGTTCGACTGGCCCATTCCGGCCAGCCGGCGGCCAAGAACGCCGGTTTGCGGCAGGCCCGGGCCCCGCTGGCCACGATTCTGGACGGGGACGATGTCGCGTATCCCGACGCCCTGGAGACGCTCGTGAGGGTGTCCGCCGCGGCGGGGCATCGCGCGATCGTGGCGCCGGGATACGAACTTCTGACGGCCAGTGGCTGCCCACTGGGCGTCCGGCGGTTTCCCGAGATGCCGGAGTTCACGGTGGACGCCCTGCTTCCCGGCAACCGGCTCTCCCCGATGGCGCTCGTGCCCACCGCGCTGCTGGGCCCTGATCCCTTTGATGAGACGTTGCCTCGCTGCATCGACTGGAACGTGTGGCTCCGGCTGGCCGGCGAAGGGGCCGCCTGCGTGACTGTTCCCCGCAGTCTCTTCGGCTACCGCCTGCACCGGGCGAGTCTCAGTCACAACGCCGATCGGATGATCGAGTGCGTCCGTCGCGTGCTGGATCGCTGGACGCCTCATGCCCGGCGGCCGGACCGCTTGGCGCACGTCCCCGCCCGGCTGGCCTGTCGATACGGTGCGATCGCGATGGCATCCGGCGACGAGGAGGCGGTCTGGCGGTACGTGGCCGCCCTGCCGGGTGCCGAAATCGTTGCCGCGGACGACGCCCCGGCGCTGGCGGCCGGTATCTGCGGTTCGCTTCAGTTCGTCCGTGGAGCGATGGGCGAGACCTGGCGACACCACGGGGATGAATGGCTGTATTGTGTTGAGCCGTGGCTGCGTGAGAGTCCGTGGTCCGCGGTCGCGGATGACATTCTGGACGCCCTGCGGGCGATTCCGCGTGACCTGCACGCCGATCTGGACCTGGCCCCGCTCGATGCCCTGCTCCGGCGCCGGCCCGAGTCCCGGCGGCTGCTCATCTACGGCCTGGGCCGAAACGGCGCCCGCCTGCTTGACCAGCTTCGGCGAGAACCTCGCCGGAAGGAGCTCGAGCTCCTCGTCGCGGATGATTTCGCGGATGAGACGCGTTTTGCCGTCCACGGCCTGCCTCGTGACGACCCGCGTGGATGGTCGTCCTGGCCCAGGAACACGCTTGCAGTTGTAACGCCGAACGACGGCCGCGCCCTGTGCTCCGCGCTGGCATCCGCGGGCGGTCGGGAGAATCGTGATTTTCTGGTCCTGGGGCCGTCGCGATGGACCGCGTCCGTACCTCACCGGCAAGGATGTGGCGTGCGATGAGCAGACGACCGGACGTGTCGATCATCGTGCCCTGCTACAACGCAGCGGACACCGTCCATGACACGCTGGCCAGCCTGCGAGTGCAGACCCGCCCGGGCTGGGAGGCGATCTGCGTCGATGACGGTTCCACCGACCGGACGTGCGAACTGCTGGACTTCGCGGCAACCGAAGACGGGAGAATCCGCGTCGTGCGGGCGCCGCACGGTGGCCTGGCGTCCGCCCGCAACCACGCCATGCCGCACGTGCGGGCCGATCGCGTGCTCTTTCTGGACGCGGACGACGTATTGCGGCCCAACGCCCTCGAGATCCTGTTTCGGGCATCGAAATCGGCCCGGCCGGACTCCCTTGTGGCCGGCGGCTCGGAGCTGATGGATCGCCATGCCCGTCCGCTGGGAATTTACCGCTTCCCATACGTGCGGCAATTCAGCATCCAGGCCGTCCTGAGGGGCTGCGGGCTGACCGTCACGACGCTGATTCCGCGTCGTCTGCTTGGCGACACGCCGTTCGACGTCTCGATTCCCGTCTGCGAGGACACAGACTTCTGGCTGCGCCTCGCCGATCGTGGCGCCGAATGCATTAAGATCGGAAGAGCGTCGTGTAGGGAAAGAGTGTAGGATAGGGTGTAG
>CAZBFW010000317.1:0-5517 GCA_964491135.1 uncultured Phycisphaeraceae bacterium
GGCCGAAGTTCTGGCGAAGTCCTCGGAACTACTCAAGCAGTTCCAGGACAAGCGGGGTTTCTACGTGTTGGGGGGAGGCGGCGGAGGCGGCGGAGGCGGCATCGAGGGTGGCAGGCAGGGCAGCCTGGACGGCGTCATTTCCGATACGGCGATGATCGTCTCGGCTCTGGCAGCAATGGGCGAGGACACCACGGAAGAACCGCTGACCACGGCACTCGATTGGCTGGCCGACGAGCGGCGCCCGCCGGAAGAGCAGCCCAACACCACCGAGGCAGTGGCCAGCCGATTGTACTGCCTGGCCCGGCACGGCGACCCGAACAAGCACGGGCGGACGATCGCCCGGGACCTTGATTGGTTGCAGCGGGCTCAACTGGCGAACGGCGGCTGGGCGGAGACGAGCCCCGTGCGAGACTCGCAGGAGGGCGCGCCATCCGAGCCGGTCCGGCTGCAGTCGAATCACGCCAGTTCCGCCGCGGCGGTCGAAGCCCTGCGGGAAGCCCACTTCGCGGGCCGTCCGGTTGACATTCAGGTCTGGCGGGCGGCAGCGGGCTATTGGGTCGACTCGCAGCACGCCAACGGCGGATTCACGGGGACGATGCCTTCCTACGGCGGAGTGGGCGAAGTGCCGACGTTGGCCCGGACGGCGGCCGGCCTGTCCGCGCTGCTGTCCACCCTCGACGTGGCGCAAGGACTGCTTGCCCGCAGTTGCGGCCAGTTCCGGGCGAACCGTCAACAACTGGATGCGATCGGGTCGGCGTGGAACTGGCTGCTGGGCAACTACGCGTTTGAACTGGACCGCGAATTCGTCCTGCCCGTGGAGCAGCTCATGACGATGGAGTGGGCTCCGGGAGACAATCCACTCTCACGGGCGTTCTACCTGCTCAAGGCGTCAAAGATCACGGGGCGAGATCGGCTGGCAAACCAGAACCTGTTCCGCGCGGAGGCGCGGAACGTTCTGCAGTACTACGATCGGGCCAATGGCGTGTTTGCCGGCAGCCTGCGATTGACGGGCGGAACGCTGGAACTGCTGGCTTCCGTGCACGCGCCGACCATGCTGCAGCGGCTGATCGCCGGCGGTGACGAATTCTCCGCCTACAAGGGCGATGCCGAACACGTCGTCCGTTTCGTTTCGAGGGCGCGCAAGCGTGCGCACAACTGGCGTGAGATTTCAATCGACCGGCCGATGGATGAACTGGCCAAGGTGCCGATTCTCTACCTGAGCGTCGAGTCGATGCCGGCTTGGAGCGACGAGGAATGGGGCCGGCTGCGGGATTACTGCTTTGAGGGCGGGGTGATGGTGGTGAACGTGTCCGGCGAGGACGCGGCCCTGCCGGATGCCGTACAGAAGCGGGTGGCGGCCCTGTTCCCGGAGTACAAGGTCCAGGAGATGGCGGCGGACGATCCGCTGCTGAGCCTGGAAGGCGGCGTCAAGCTCGAGCCGCCGCCGCGGGTCATCGGCAACGGGCTCAAGAACTTCGTGTTCTTCACGCCGTCGGACTGGTCCTGCGTCTGGCAGATGTATCAGACGCGAGAGCATCCCGAGGCGTTTGCGTTCATGAATGCCCTGCTCACCTACACCACGGACGGAGAGCCCATCCCCGGCGCGTATGATCCGTCCCCGTATGCGGCGGGAGCGGAAGGCAGCCGCACGCTCCGCATGGCCTACCTGGAGGTGGGCGGGTCGATGCCGGCCCACCCGGACTTCATCGAGAGCGTCAATCGTCTGATGCAGACGAACTACCGCGTGAACGTGGAGGCGGCCACCTTCACGGACGGGCAGCCGCCGCCCATCCTGCTGTGGGTGGTGGCTACCGGCGGCACGGCATGGACCGCGGAGCAGCAGGCCGTCATCCGCGCGGCCCTGGAGAACGACACCTACCTGTTCATGGACGTGGCCGGGGGCCGCGAAGCGTGGGCGGAGTCCTTCGAGGCAGGTCTGCGGACCTTCGATCCGGAGTTGACGATCAAGCCGCTTCCCTCGCTGCACCCGGTGTACACGGGGCAGATTCGGGGCACGCAGGGGTTTGACGTCAAACAGGTTCTTGTGCGAAAGGCCCTGCATTGGAAGCGGTTCCGGGAGGATGAGGACAAGGACGCCATCCAGACCGGGCGGTGCGACCTGTACCGAGTGCTGCACCGGGATCGGGAGGTCGGAATCCTCTGCAAGCACGACATCTGTTCGGGCGTGGGAAACGTGCGGTATCCGGACGTACGAGGACCGGTTCCGGAATGGTCCCGGCGGCTGGCCATGAACGTCGTGCTCCGCTCCATGGAGCGCCGGCTGGCAGCGCCCGGCGAGGGAGTGGCGGGCAAGCCGCAGGGGGCAAAGCCCAGCTGGTGGGTTGAGCAAATGGACAAGGCGAAGAAGATCCTGGGGCCCAAGGGATAGGGACGCACAGTCATGCTCTGGCGAATTCTGGCAGTATCGGTTCTGATCCTCGCGACCACCGTGCAGGCGGACAGCATTCTGCTGGACGACGGTACGACAATCAGCGGCACAATCATCCGCGAAGGTCGCACACGCGTCGTGATCCAGACGGAGTTCGGACGCAAGTCCGTTCCCAAGAGACGCATCAAGTCCATGGTTCGGGATGCGGACGTCTCGCTGCCGCGCGGCACGCTGCCGGAGGGGATCCAGCACTTCGAGAACCTGGACGTGCTGAGCCGGGAGGTCGCCAACGCCCGCGCCCTGTACGCCCTGGGTCGATACGACGAGATCATTCCGCGCCTTTCCCCGCTGCAAAACGCGGAAGACAAGCGGGACGAGCAGTACGAACTGCGATGGCTGATCATCTACGCTCACCAGCGCCTGGGGAGCTTCGACGAAGCGATCACCATGCTGAAGGAGATGAAGGCCGCGGGTCGTGAAACGGACCAGATCCGGGCCACCGCGCACCTGGACATCTTTGACCAGAACCCTGAGGACCGCTCCTTCCGACGGGTCGGGCGCGTGCTGACGCGGCAGTTTCTCTCTCGCGAGGAACGGCTCAAGGCAAAAGAACCCAACGCCCTGGCCGACGAGACGCTCATGCGGAGGGCACTGGAGGAATATTGCGATCAACTGCTGGTCGACGAGAAGGTCAGCACCCGCGCCGTAGAAAGGAAGCTTGACCTGGACCTGACCCTGGAGGCCTTCCGGGACCTGCCCCGGGCGGCGTCACGGCTCGATCAATACCTGCCCTTTGCGGAGGACGTCCGGAAGGTGCGGGCCTCCCTGGATCGGGTGGAGGCCATCCTGCCGGGATACGCGCAGAGCTACGAGGTAGCCCTGGTCCGCTCGCTGGCCATGCACCTGTACGACGTTCTCGAGCAGCTCTTCACCCAGACTCTGGCCGAATATCCGGAACCCACCCCCTCCGGCGATGAACGGGGCAACCTGACACCGGAGGAGAGAAAGGCCTGGCGCGAGTACTGCCAGAATTTCGATCAGGCCCTGCGTCCGCTCCTGATGATCGCGGAGTACATGCAGGAACGCGTTGCGAAACACCCGGAGAACCTGCGGTACCTCAATGACATGTGCCGGGACATCATCGCCCGCCTGGAGCAGGTTCGCGCTACGACCAACAAGAAGAGAGGAAGGACCCGTGTATAGCACAAGATTCAGGTTACTCATTGTGGCGGCGGCGGCCGGGCTGCTATCGGGCGGCGGCCGAACGGTGGCGGAAGACACTTCCGCGTTTGAGCGGGCGAAGCAGGCGTTCGAGGCCCGCCAGTGGGAGACGGCCGTTGCCGCCCTCCAGCAGGAGGTGAAGGCGAACCCGGGCAACCAGATGGCTTACATCCTGCTGGGGCAGGCCCTGGAGGCCAAAGGGGACAAGGCCGAGGCCGTCAAGCAGTGGGAGGCTCTTTTGACCATCGCGACGGACGAGGAGGTACGCCGCGTCGCCCGCAAGGGGTACCTCCGTTGCCGCGCGCACGATCTGGAGGCCATGGAATGGCAGGACCGCGACCCCTTCCACGTGCCCGATGTGGACATCGACTATCGCGGGCTGGACCAGGTGGACGACGCAACCTACCTCCAACTGCCCGGAATGCCGTGGGGCACTCCGCCCATTGAGCTGGAAACGAAGCACTTCTTCATCGCCACCTGCAGCGAGAAGCTGACGACGGTGGCCGGCAAGATCTGCGAGCAGTATCTGGCGTTCATGCGAGAGCGGCTGTTCGACGGGCGGGCCTGGTCGCAGAAGGTGCCGATCCTCATCTACAAGGACATGCAGGACTACATTCAAGTGGGAAAGAACCCGGAGGGATCGGGGGGTGTGACCAAGGCGGGGTTCGGCATGACCGCCGCCGTCGCGCTCTTTCAGCTTTCCGACGAAGCGGGA
Organism: uncultured Phycisphaeraceae bacterium; assembly: GCA_964491135.1. GTDB lineage: Bacteria > Planctomycetota > Phycisphaerae > UBA1845 > UBA1845 > JAFGJQ01. The sequence goes on from CAZBFW010000317.1 coordinate 4,326, forward strand.
ATGAAATTCCAGAAGGTGGACAACCCCGTCAAAGGCAACCTGGAAGACACCCTGCCTCACGAGCTCATGCACATGGTGCTGTTTGAGTTCTTCGGGGCCCAGGCGAACCCCCTCTGGCTCCATGAGGGATGCGCCCGGCAGATGGAGCAGGTCCGCAAGGACCTCAAGGAATCCGCCGACATGGCCCGCGACACGGTGTCGGGGGAGTACATCCGCCTGCGCGACCTGTTCAACTCGGAGGGCTACCCGACCGGCGGCGAGAACCTCCGTTTCTACGACCAGTCCGCCGCGGTTGTCACCTTCATCGCCCTGCACGGCCCGGAGGCGTTCCGGGCATTCCTGGACGAGGTGCGACTCCAGCACGGCTGGGACGCCGCCGCCGCCGCGGCCCTGGGCATTCCGGAGGACGGCGCGGTCGAGGAACTCGAACGGCGCTGGGTGGAATGGATGAAGGAACGATACGTCAAGGACCTGGACCTGACGGAACCCACCGACTGCATCGACTGCACAACTTGCGACGAGTGCCGCGAATGCACCGGCTGCGGCTCCGAGGATTGCGTACGCTGTGTTCCCCAGAACACGCCGGACTCGGAAATCGCCAACCTGCCCTGCAAGCCGAAATGCTGGCCGGTGATGACGGCATCCAGCAGCAATGTCTTCCTCCCCGGCATTGACCTGATCAAGACACTCGCTCCCATCGGCACCTGGGTCAAGATCCCCACCGACTCCATGCAGCAATTCCGACCGGTGGAGGAATCGGGGCGGTTCTGGACGGCGGACGGCGGACGGATCGTCTGCAACACGCCCGACGGCACACCCACCCCGGTGCAACTGGCCGTCAGAACCTACGAAGAGCAGCCCGTGGTGATCCGCTGCAAGGTTCGCTACACCGGCACCCAGCCCGAGACGTATTTCGGGTTCACGCAGCTCAACCTCGCCGGTGAGGATCTGGGCGTCCAGGCCCTCGCCCCCCTGCAGAACGGCGCCCAGCACGAGCTCATGTGCCTGCTGGCCAGCGACCTGTACCTGTACCTCGATGGCCGGTGTGTCGGGCGATACCCCGCGGCCCTGCCCTCACCCGAAGACGACGACAACGACTATCCGGTCGCTTTCGTCGCCCAGGCTCCCGTCCAGATCTGGGATGTGGAGTCCGTCACGCTTCACGACAAGGATGTCGTGCTTCGCAGCGACG
>CAZBFW010000318.1:0-5516 GCA_964491135.1 uncultured Phycisphaeraceae bacterium
TCCATCTCGGGAGATGCCGATGGCCACTCGACGCGTCCTGCTCAATCCCGTCGGGCCGGCGGCGTCGCGTCACGCAACATCTTCTGCGTCGAGGTCACGGTCGCGTTGTTTAAGCCGCCACGCGTCGAAGCTGACGGGTTCGATGCGACGGGCCATGCCGCTCTTTCCATTCGTAACGAACTTGGCAGAGGTAGCGGCTTTCGACACGCGAGCGCTCGCCTGGCGGGCGTTCAGGGCCGGAAGGTCTCGCCGCAACAGGTCAGCCGCGGCGGTCACCGTCAGCCAAGTCGAGTCATCAAGGCCATCGTCAGCTTCAAGGACCCTCCTGACAACGAAGGCCAGCGTCCGCCCGCGATCCGGGAACGGCTTGGCGATGAACTCGCGGGCGCCGTTCTCGGTCAGCTCACGCGTGAGGTCCACGCAGGCGCCGGTCTGGCCCGTCATGATGATGACGGGCGGGCACTGGCCGTTCTTCCGTTTGCGCATCCAGCGCAGCAGGTTCAGGCCGCAGTCGATGCTGGCGCCGCCCCTGCCGGCCCGGGCCGGAATCTGCAGGTCAAGTAGCACGTAGTCGAACGGTTTTTCCCCCATGCGCTCCTGGGCGTCAGCCTGGTTCGTCACCCAGTCGTGCTCATGGCCGAGCGAGAACAAAGCGTCCTCGACCGACGGCATCACCTGTCCTTCGCGCACCTTCCCGCCTTCATGCGGTGGGGTGGGGCCGATGTCAAGCGTGTTTGACTCCCGGCGCATCGGATGGGTCCTCTCCGATCCGGCGAAGAGCGTCGCAAAATGCCCGAACTCCTCGTCACCCGTTGGCCCCAAACACGATTCCCCGCTGACCCGGCAGGAGCCAGGGCCTCGGCCACGGCGACCGGTTCATCGCACGCCGGGCGACGATGATTCGGGCGACGGTCGAGTCGTTGAGACGTCATCGTAGTGAATCCCCTTGCGGGCCGCCTGGGTGCGGAGCAGTCGGGTGACGTGTTCGTCAAACGCGTCGCCGCTGCCGGTCCGGCGCTTGGCTAACTCGGTATCCAGGTAGTCCTGCCGTTCCTTGAGCAGTTCCTCGGCCCGGGCCTGCAATTGGCTGCGCCGGTCCGCGGCGCGCTGGACGTATGCCTGCCGCTCGGCGTCAGACAGGTCGCGCATCTGCGGAGGAAGGTCTTCCCGGTCCAGGTCCGCGAGCTTGACGATGCCTTGCTTCAGGTCGTCGATCAAATCGCCGCGGCCCTGCACGCCGCGCCCCCGGGCCACGTTGTAGGCAAGGCGGTCGGCGGCCGCCGGCGCGGAGGCAACCTCGGAGACCGCCTGCTTGGCGGCGACGGCCCGCTGCTGCTCGACGCTGCCGTAGGGAACCAGCGTCTCGCCGATCGCCGTGTTGAGGGCGGCGAGACTGGCATCCACCGGAGTGCTGACCACGCGCATGTCGCCCGTCTGCCCGATGGACGCGTAGCCGCCCTCGGCCCGGCGGGCGATCTCCTCCCAGATCGGGGTCGTGTTCAGGTTGCGGCCGCATTGAACCGTGTTGATGATGAGGTCCTTCTGCATGGCGAGCCGGCAGGTGTCGAGGTACTTGACGTCGTCGGGGTAGTCCATGTGGGGCGGGGAATCGCCGACCAGGAAGATGATCTTCAGCACATTGCGGCCGGGGCTCCAGCTCACGCGAGTGACGGCCTCGTGCAGCGCCTGGTTGACCGATTCCGGCTCGTCCCCACCGCCGTCGGCTCGGAGTTCGTTGAGTCGGGCGTAGACGGCGTCGAGGTCCTCGGTGAGGTCGGACGCTTTCGTCACGTACTGGTCGCCGCGGTCGCGGAAGCCGATGAGGGCGATCCTCAGCTCGGGCCTGGGCCTGGCGGCGATCATCTCGTTGGCGATGGACCAGATCTTCTGCTTGGCGCCTTCGATGAGTCCTGACATGGAGCCGGTGGTGTCGAGGACGAAACAGACCTCGATCTGCGGGGCGGCCGCAGGAGTCGGCGGGCCGGGCACGGGTGGCGGATCGGTCCGGGGCTCGTGGGCCCACAGGGCGAAGGTCGCCAGCAGAAGGGCCGGCAGCGAGTACAGGCCGGCGCGGATTTTCATGCGGAGTTTCATGGGGATCTCCCTTTCGTGGCTTCTTGTGCGCGATGCACGGGCAACAGATCACTCGATGACCTCATATACGGTGCCGTCCAGAACCACCTGAACGTTGCGACCGACGGCCAGCCACTGCGCGGCGTCGCGGTGCCGCTTCACCAGGTCGAAATACTCGTCGGAGCCGAATCGCACCTGAACGCGGCGGGCGCCGGGTACGCTCTGAATCGCAGCGTCGATCCACTGCTCACCATTCTGGAAGAACGTGCGGCCGCGGACGTTCCGGGCCTGCTGCGATTCGATGACCTGCTGGACGAGTTGGCCGCCGGCGTATCCGGCGGCACGCTGGCCGCGGGCGGTCAGATCGTTGGCCTCTCGCGGAGCGGACACGGCCTGGGCGTCGCGGAGGGCGTTGATGGCCTGGGAATCGGCGACGGCGGTTTCGCCGCTGCGGACGGAGTTGGCCTCGCGGTAGATGCGGTCCACCTCCGATCGAACGGGTCCCTGGTCGAGCGGCTGAAGCGTGCGCGAGTGGTGGGGCACGTTTCGACGGCCTTCGTCCTCCACGATCAGATAGGCCGTGTAGGGCGTGACGATACCATACCGCCGGGCCAGCGCAGTGACTTCGTCGCGCAGCTCGCCGCTTTCTCCGTGCAGCCTGATCTGGTCGAGGAGATGGCCGACGCGGCGGGTGGCCCACAGCCTTGGAACGAACTCGTACTGCTCCGCGCAGGAAACGAAGTCGGCCGGGTATTCAAAACGGCAGCTCCGGCCATTAACCGTTCCTTCCAGGATGACGGTGGCCGGGCCGCTGCCCGTATAGCGTCCGAAGACGACGGCCTGCTCGCCTTTGAAGAGGTCGGGGAGCCGTCCGGGGTGCTGTTTGGCGATACGGATGTCGCCGCTGACGTCCAGCCGTGGGTCCGCGAGGACCGGCGAACTGATTTTCGTGTAGAAGCTCGAGACTTTGATTTCGATGTCCTCGTCCGGCAGAACGTATTGGCTGACGGCCTGGGTCCGCTCGGCGAGACGGTCGAGCAGATGGGTGTTGACGTTCGTGCCGATGCCGAAGCAGAACACGCGCACGGAGCGGTTCTCCAGGGCTCCGGTGACGGCCGAGACGATGCCTTCCTCATCGGTGGTGCCGACGGTGGGCAGGCCGTCGGTGAGAAAGACGATGAAGCAGGGGCGGCTTGCGTCGTTCGGCGCGCCGACGGAATCCACGGCGCGCAGGAGTGCCTCCTCGATGGCGGTTCCGCCGATGGGCTTGAGCCTTTCGATGAAGGCGTTCGCTTCGTCCAGATGCGCGGCGTCGGCGGGCACGAGGCCGTCAAAGACGGACTCGGCTTCCGTCGCGAACCGGACGATTTGGAAGCGATCGCCCTCGTTGAGGTTCCGGAGGCAGAACTGCAGGGCGCGGCGCGCCTGATCGATTTTGTTGCGTTCGGACATGGAGCCCGAGGTGTCCAGCACAAACACAATGTCCTTGTCCGCGATGCTCTGCCGGCCCAGGTCGGCCGAGGGCGACGCCAGAAGCATGAAGTAGCCGCCTTCGGCGTCGCGGCCGTCGTGGTACGTCAGGAGGCTCAGGCCGACGTCCTGGGCGTTGTCCGGGGCGTAGAAGAGCTCGAAATCGATGTCCGGACGGACGTTGCGGGCTTCGTAGCCGACGACGGCACGCCGGCCGCCGTCTCGCCGGACTTCAATGGGGTGACTCGGGGAGTAGAGCGTACGGATCGGGCTGCTGCATTCCAGTGTCAGTTTGATCGAGACGCTGTCCAGGGGGGCCGCGGAGAACTTCTCGGTGTTCAACGGGTAGAGATAGCGGGTCAAACCGCCGTCCCGGGTCAGTATCTCAGTGTACTTCAGGCGGATGCGCTTTTCACCGTGAGGCTCGATGGGGAAGACGCGGGCCTTGAAGACGCCCTGGCCGGCGTACTCCAGGAGGGCCGGGTCGAGGGCCTTCCGCACGATGTCTTCGTAGATGCGACGGGCCTTGTCCGCGTCCAGAAGCTCGGCTTCGACGGGCTGGCCGTTGATGTCCATGGTGAATCGGTCGATTTCGGCACCGACCGGAACCGGGAACATGTAGGTGCCTTCGAGTTGACGGCTGTGGGGATTGTAGAAGGTCTGGTCGATTTCCGTCACCGCGACCTGGTCCGTGACAGTCACGGTCACGTGGTGATCGCGGACATGGAGCGGGGCGAAAAGGTGGCGCGGGGGTGCCGGATGAGGCGGCCGGATGGGCGGCGGGTCGTGCACAACGATGAATCCGTCGGCGGCGGCGAGGCCGGTGATGACAAGGACGGTCAGTGCGGGAAGCGTGAACGACCGGATAACCAGGCGGTTCATGGCAGTTCCTTTCGAAACGATGCGTTTGTCGCACCCGTTTGGACGCCCGAGCGGTGCGGCCGGTTCCCGGTTTCGTGTCGGTGCGTCCACAACGAAAAGTACAACGGGCTGGGTCGTCGGGGTGTAAGGGATTTGTAACAAGGGGCGGTCATGCGGACCTCGCGTTACTGAATACGCTGAGGCTCTTGAGTCCGCGTGGGCCGATTCGAAGGTTCCTCATGCACGTTGCGAGGCTCTTCGCCGGATTGGTGGCGGCAGAGTCGCACTGACGTTTGCGGCAGTGGCAGCCGTGTCAGACCTCGGAGGTACGTCGGAGACTGGTGGTTGTCTGACCAGGTGCATCCCTCCGGTAGTGGTGGATTGCTGCGCCAAGTGGGAGCACCGCGCGCGGCTTGTTCGCGAAATGGTAGGCAGCCGCCCAAGAAGCATGTACAGTCGACACTCGCCCGCGGCGGCGTCCTCGGTCAAAATGGCGTGGTCGGCAGGGCGCCGCGGCTTACGCGCCGGCCATTGGGAGTGAACTCCATGTCTAGACTCTTCAGCTTGGCTGTGCGGTGGGGCCTTCTGGGGCTCGTTTCGGGATTGTTGTCGTGTGCGATGTCACAGTCTTACATTATCTACGTCGTGCGCGAACAGAAGACGCTTGATCATATCGTCTGGCCGGGAATGGTGTTCGCGCTCGTCGTTCTCCTCCCGATTTCCCGCTGGGCCAGAGACGGCTGGCCACGAACCGCGGCGGCGCTGATTGCCAGCTCCGTGGTTTATCCCGTTGCCTGGCGAATCGCCGCGTCCGGCACCGTCCATCCCGGGCCGTTCATGGTTGCCGAGTTTGCATTCTCAGGGTTCTTGGGTTCATCCGTGCTGGCCGGCGTGTTTTTGTGTGGACGGCCACGTTGGGTGAGGGCTGCTTGTGTGACCGTCGTTTGGGGCACTCTGGTGGGCGGGTTGATGGGCGCGCATCTGCTGGCGGCCGCGAAGGGTGTGGATTTGCTCGGTACGGCTCGCGATGGACTTGGTATATTCATGGTGCTATGGCAGACCGTGGTTGGCGCTGCGCTGGGTCGAGGAGTGCTGGCAGCGGCCAACAAAGC
>CAZBFW010000319.1:0-5509 GCA_964491135.1 uncultured Phycisphaeraceae bacterium
TTTTCCACGCCGGCCAGGTCTTTCTCGACGCGCTTGCGCTCCGCCTCATCGTCGCTCACGTCGTGCACCAGAATCTGCACCGCACCCACCACTGTGGAGGCGGAGTTCCTTGGCCGGGCCGCCTCGGACACCACCTGCAGCGTCTCCACGCCGGCCATCTCCTGAATGATGTGGGCCTGGCCGCGGAGCGATTCCACGTGGTCGGCCGGCACCTTCAGGGTGACGGTGACCTTCACCTTCGGCAGTACGTTGCACTTGCTCCGCAGATCACGCACGCCGCGGGTGGCGTCCTGCAGATCCTGGAAGATCTCGATGATTTTCGAATCGTCCAGCCCCGGCCAACCGGCCTCCGGCGGGAAGTCGGCGACCGTCAGCACGTCGCTCATCCGCGGCTCCGCCAGCCCGGGCAGCCCGCGGTGCGGAGCGATCGCGGCAAGCTGCTGCCACAGCCGCTCCGTGATGTACGGGATGATCGGGTGGAACAGCCGCAGCACCTGGTCCAGGCAGAACGCGAGCACCTGCCGGGCCTCGGCTCCGCGCCGGTCGGGCGGGGCGTCCTCGGCCATGCGCGGCTTGGTGAGCTCGATGTACCAGTCGCACAGCGCGTCCCAGAAGAACTCGCGGATGCGCCGGACAGTCGCGGAAAACTGGTACCGCGCCATGAGGCTGTTCACCTCCCGCACCACGCGGGACAGCTCCGCCAGGACCCAGCGATCCTCCGGCAGCAGGTTCGTGATTTCCAGCCGGTTGTATTCCACACCCTCCAGGTTGCGGAAGGCGAAGCGGGCGGCGTTCCAGAGCTTGTTGCACAGGTTGCGGCCCAACTCCACGCGGTCGGACGTTTCGTAGGCCACGTGCAGGGCGACCTTCGTGTCCTGGTCCGCCCATTGCGTCGCGAACATTTCACCGCAGTGCTTGCATTTGACCTTAAAAATTTCGGACGGCCGGCGGTTGCGCGGCACCACCTCGGTCTGCGGGGTCAGATTGGTGCAGTGCGGGCAGCGGTACTCCACGGGCATGCGCACGTCCTGCAGCTCCGTGGCGATGTCGGCCATGGTGTAGCGCAAGGCGTCCGCGCCGTAGAGCTGGATGATGTCCACCGGGTCCACGCCGTTGCCCTTGGACTTGCTCATCCCCTCGCCCCGGCCATCGAGAATCTTCGTGTGGATGTACACGTGCCGGAACGGAACGTCGCCCATCAGGTACAGCCCGCTCAGCACCATGCGGGCCACCCACAGCGTGATGATGTCCCGCGACGTGATCAGCACGCTGCCGGGGTAGTAGTAGCGCACGTCCTCCGTGTCGTCCGGCCAGCCCAGCGTGCTGAACGGCCAAAGCTGCGAGCTGAACCAGGTGTCGAGAACGTCTTCCTCTCGCTGGAACCCGTGACTCTCGATCTTCGCTTCAACGGAGGGATTGTCCGACTGGATACAGAGGTGTGCCTCCAGCCATCCTCTCTCCGAGTTGGGCCGAATCTGAATGTCGATCAGCTCCTCTTCTCGCGGAGTCAGACCGAACTCCTTCAGCTTCACGTTCGCCCAATGCCTCGAATCAAACGCTTTCGGCTGTTCAGCAAGCGGGAAAATGTCCGCACACCACACCGGGATTCGGTGTCCCCACCAGAGTTGCCGGCTGATGCACCAGTCGCGTTTCTCGCCGAGCCAGTCGAGGTAGGTTTTCGTGTAACGCTCGGGGAAAATCTTCACCCTGCCGCTGGTCACGGCGTCCATGGCGGCTTGGGCGAGGCCGGGCGATTTCGTGCCGTCGGCCAGCGTGATGCCGCCTTCCACGTCGCCCATCCGCACGAACCACTGGTCGGACAGGTACGGCTCGATGGGCGTTTTGCTGCGGTCGCTGTGGCCGACCTCCATTTCGTGGTCGTCCACGTGGTCGATCAGCCCGGCGGCTTCCAGGTCGTCCACCACGCGCTGACGTCCCTCGCGAGCGAAGACCAGCCCCGCGTAGCGGTCGCTGTGGGGGTTCAGCGAACCGTCCGGCTCGATGATCGGCGCCACCTTGCCGTCCGGCGTGAGGGCGTTGACCATCGGCAGCCCGTGGCGCTGGCCGACTTCATAATCGTTCGCATCATGGGCGGGTGTGATTTTCACGCACCCGGTGCCCTTCTCCGGGTCGGCCCATTCGTCGGCCACCAGCGGGATGGGGCGGTTCACCAGCGGCAGCATGATCTTCCGCCCGGCCCGGGCCATGTCACGCAGCCGAAGAAGCGTCGGCAGGTACTCCTCACGACGCCGAGCGATACCCTCCAGCCGCTGCTCGATTTCCTTCTTCTCGCGACCGACCGCTGCCGCTAAGTCGGATCGGAGCTGCGCCTCCCGACGGGCAAGCTCGCCTTCGGGGTCCGGATGGACCGCCACCGCCGTGTCGGCCAGCATGGTCTCCGGCCGGGTGGTGGCGATGAGCACGTGCTCCGGCTCGCCCGGCTGCGGGTCGATCACCGGGTACTTGAAGTGCCAGAAGTGGCCTTTGACGGCTTCGTGGTACACCTCGTCGTCCGCGACGGCCGTCTGGAGCTGGGTGTCCCAGTTCACCAGCCGCTTGCCGCGGAAGATCAGCCCGTCCTTGAACATCTTGAAGAACGCGTGGCGGACGGCCTTCGCACACACCTCATCCAGGGTGAACCGGGTGCGTTTCCAGTCGCACGAGGCTCCCAGCAGCTTGAGTTGGCTGAGGATGCGTTTCTCGTACTGGTCCTTCCACTGCCAGATGCGCTCGACGAGCTTCTCGCGGCCCAGATCGTGCCGGCTCTTGCCTTCTTCCTCAAAAATGCGGCGCTCCACAACCGCCTGCGTGGCGATGCCCGCGTGGTCCGTCCCCGGCTGCCACAGCGTGTTCCTGCCCTTCATCCGCTGCATGCGGGTGACGATGTCCTGCAGCGTGTTGTTAATCGCGTGCCCCAGGTGCAGGGCCCCGGTCACGTTGGGCAGCGGGATCATGATGACGTGCCGCTGGTCCCGCGGGCGACTGTCGGGTACGGCCCGGAAGCAGCCCTTCTGCTCCCACAGGGCATAGATGCCTGCTTCGACGGCCTCCGGGTTGTAAACCTTTTCCAGCTCGACGTTTCCACTCATGATTCGCATATCCCCGCCGGGCGGACGCGCCGCTCCGCGAACCTGCCAGCGTATCGCCGGGGGCCGGATTGTTCAAACGGACGCCTATGTCAGCTCGCCGAATGCGGCGGCGTAGGCTCGAGGCTTGCGCTGCTCGAAGATGTGCGTGCCGGGGAAGACGATCTTGTCACGGACGGTCGTCAGGTCGACGGTGGCCGTCACCGGCTCGCACGGGTCCGATGATGTCCGGGCCAGGACGGCGCCGTCCAGGCCGATGATGCATGCGGTTTCGGCCCCGGCCGCTGCCAGCACCACGCGGTTCTCAACGGCCCGTGCCCGCAGCAGCGGCAGGGCGTCCGGCGGATGGATGACGAACAGAACGGCGGCCCCGTCCAGCGCCAGGGCCCGGGCCGGGGCGAACGATCGAACGTCGTCGCCCGACAACGCGGCGTACCCGCCGAAAGCGGCCAATCGCATCCGCTCCGGCTCCGCGTAGCTGACCAGTTCGATGCCGAGCGTTCGGGCCAGCAGGGCCACGTCGTCCGCCGCGGCCATCGACGGCAACGCGGAGACGGCCGCGACCACTCCGTCCGCCGCCAGGCGGCGGAGCAACTCCATCCCACCGTCCGCGTGAATCAGCGAGGCCGATGGAATGGCCGCTATCCTGACGGGTGCGTCCGCCTCCACCGCCGCCTCCTCCGCACGTGCGTCGTCAAACAGCCGCAGGCGCGCCCACGGCGGAATCGCGGGCAGGCGGGATCGCGCCGGTTGGACTTCGGCGCAAAGCAGAGCGGGCGCATCTGGCGGCGCCTTGGCCAGCACGCGGGCGTCGGCGTCAGTGATCAGGCTGAAGCCGCAGTAGCTCAGCGTGTCGGTCTCCACGCCAAACTTGTTCGCGCAGACGAAGGGAACGCCGATCTCCAGCCCGCGGGCCTCGATCAGAAAATCCGGCTGAGGGTTGTAGTACTCGCCCGGACGGCGCTTCACGTTCACCCAGCATGTCGGCACGGCGATGAGCTGGGCCCCCAGGGCGGCCAGGCCCGCCGTGGTTTCGGGCGCGCGAACATCCGCGCAGATGGCGATGCCGAGCCGGCCAATCCGGGTGTCGAACGCTTCGAGCCGGTCGCCCGGTCGGAACACCCGGTTGTCGTCACCCCACAGAAACGATTTGCGGGCGATCCCCACGACTTCGCCGGCGTCATTCACAAGTGCCGCCGCGTTGCAGAGGCAGTCGCCCTGATCCTCCACGTAGCCGCAGATCACGTGCATGCGGTGCCCCCGGGCGCGTTCCCCCAGCCAGGCGAGGAACGCGCAATTCGGCATCAGGCCGGCTGCACGATACTCGGCGACGCCGGGCAGATAGTAGGACGGGTACGCCCCCTCCGGCAGGACGAGCAACTCCACCTGCCGGGCGGCGGCGTCGGCGATGGCCGTGTCGATCAGCCCGAGGGCACGAGAGCCCTCGGCCAGTCGGGTGGCGGGCACCTGGGCGGCCGCCACGCGGAGAATGGCGGGTGGCGCGGACATTGGGCGGCATGGTAGGTGTGCCCGGCCAGCTTTTCAACGCGGCGGAGTCGGTCTATAATCGGTAACCGACTGCCACCCTGTGATTTGGATTCCAGCAAGAGCGATGGGACGTGACTACTACGAAGTACTGGGGGTTGACCGTACGGCCTCGGCCGACGAGATCAAGCGGGCGTATCGCCGTCTAATTAAGAAGTATCACCCGGATCGCAACCCGAACGATCCCTCCGCGGAAGGACGCTTCAAGGAGGTGCAGGCCGCCTACGACGTGCTTGGCAACAAGGACAAGCGGGCCGAGTACGACCAGTTCGGCGAGGCCGCGGTCGGACGTTGGGAGACGCAGCCGACCGGCCAGCGCGTGTACACCTGGGGCGGGGGTTCGCAGATTCCGTTTGATGATTTGCAGGATCTGTTCAGTGCGTTCGGCGGTGGTGGAAGCGGGGCGAGCGTGTTCGGCGATCTGTTCGGCGGGGGCGCCACTCGGACCGGACGAAGACGCAGGGCGGCCGCGCAGCCGACCCAGGGGCGGGATGAGGAGCGAGTCGTTCGGCTGTCGTTTGAAGAGGCGGTTCGTGGGACCACGGTAGAGGTGCCCGTCCACTCGGACGGGAAAGCCCGCGAGACGCTGCAGGTGAAGGTGCCCGCCGGCGTGGAGGACGGGAGCCGCATCCGCATCCGCGGTCGGGGCGGTTCCGGTCGGGCGGGCGGGGCCGCCGGCAATCTGTATCTGCGCTGTGAGGTTGGTCGGCATCCGTATTTCCGGCGCGATGGGCTGGACATTCATGTGGATCTGCCGATCTCCATTGTGGAGGCCGCGTTAGGGGCGAAGTTGGAGGTTCCCACGCTCTCCGGGCCGGTCACGCTGACGATTCCGCCCGGCACGTCCAGCGGGGCCCGGCTGCGTTTGCGGGGCAAGG
>CAZBFW010000320.1:0-5493 GCA_964491135.1 uncultured Phycisphaeraceae bacterium
GATAATGAGCGGTGACTGGAGTTCAGACGTGTGCTCTTCCGATCTGTCGAGCATCGCGAAATCTGCGGGCTGGACGGGGTCATGGGTGGCTCAACATATGGGAAGAACGCCGGCTACGGCCTCCTGTCCATGCAGGACGGCCGGCTCCGCTACGCCTACCACTACCACCGCGATCCTCGCGCCAAGGGGGACGAGGCTGCCAAGCCCGGATGGAAGATGGTGCTGAACAAACCCCTGCCGCATGAGCCGGCGCCGCGGCTGTTCGCCATCGCCCAGCCGGCGGCAGACGGTTCTTCCGGCGAGGGGCCAACGCTGCCCCTGGTTCTCAAGCGGAACGGATCGGAGTCGGACTCGGCGAACTGGGCGGTTCGGGTGAACGGCAACCCCGTATCGATGGCGGTTCGACCCGTTGAATCGGAGTCGTCACCCGGGACCGTGAGCGGCTCGGTGCCGCTGGATGGTCTACTTCCGGGTATTCACCTGCTGACGGTACAGATCACGCTGTCGGACGGTCGCACCGATCAGCGAAGCCGCGTGTTTCGCGTGAACGCGCCGGACGTGGAGGTGCTCTGGAAGGCGGACGATCCGAGGGCGATCAAGGCCGGCCCTGTGATTGTGGGTGATCTTGTGGTTCATGCCGGAAACGACGGCTCCGTGGTGGCGTCTGACCGGGTGACCGGCCGACAGCGGTGGGCTTTCAAGACCGGTGCAGAAATCCTCGGCACGCCCGCCTGGAATGGGCAGTACTTCGTGGTCGGGGCCGGCGACGGGAAGGTCTACGCCCTGGACAACCAGGGCCGGCAGCGCTGGGTCTACGAAGCGGGGCAACCGGTCTACGGGTGGCCGCTCATCGAAGGCGACACGGCCTTCGTCGGAGACAACGGTGGCCGGATGCACGCAATCTCGCTTGCGGATGGCAGCAAACGCTGGGTGTTCGAGCGGGCCGATTTCAGCATCGAATCACGCCCGGCGGTCTGGAAAGACCTTCTCGTATTCGGCGCCTGGGACGGATACCTTTACGCGGTCGACAAGTCGACCGGCAAGCTCCGCTGGAAATCGCTCGGGCCGAAATCCAGCGATGGGGGCGCGGCCCGGTACTACGCACCTGCGGATTGCGGTCCGATCGTCGTGGCAGACGCCCTGTTCGTCTGTGATCGGGGCTATCGGCTGGGGACGTACGATCCGGATGGGAAGCTGGGGTCCACCTGGGACGCCGGCGTTGCGGCCATCGTCCCGGCGGCGGACGGACGGCACTTCTACGCCCGGACGACCGAGTCGCACGTTCGCAAGTACGATGGTAGCGGTCAGGTAATCTGGGATAAGGAGATATCGGCGGGGCGGTTCCCGATTCCACCGACGGAGCATGACGGGCGGCTGTACGTCTGCTCCAACACCGGGCTGCTGAGCGTGCTGGATGCTCGGGATGGCAAGACGCTGTGGCAGTACCAGGCCACGCCCGGCTTCTACGTGATGGCCCCGGTGACGGTGGACGCAGGCGGGGCGGGCGAGGAGCCCGTCTGCTACGTGGCCGGCATGGACGGCTCACTGACAGCCCTGCGGTATCGCCAGAAGACGCGGTCCACTCGGCAGGGGACGTAGCGTGAATAGAACCCGATCGGCCCGACCCAGGGAATGACGCTGGTCCGATGCCCGGCGTCGAATAGATCGTTCAGGCAGCGGCGCAGCAGGATTCGGCCGATGCCCGTGCCGCGGGCGGCAGGGGTGGTGCCCATCGGACCGAAGAACCCCCATTCCCGGTTCTGGCTGGAATGCCCGCTGAACCCGATGATCCGCCCGGCTTTGAACGCCACGTGCAAGGCGGGCGGGTCGTTCCGCATGGCAAGCTCGGCCTCCATTCGCCAGTCCGGGCCGAAATCGCCGGCGAAGAAGGCGTCCAGCAAGGAGTCATCGTCACGGGTGGCTCGACGCATAACGATGTTCTGATCCGCGAGTTGTGCCTCATCGCGTTCGGTCTCGAACCGATCGTCGAGGAAGGCCGTCATGTTCGCGCAATCCTTGAACCGCTCGAAGCCCTTGGCTTCCACGAAGCACAGGGCTGGAGTGTAGCGGGGGTCGATGCCGGGGTTGAAGTAGTTGCCCGGGATGGCGAGGACCTCGGCTTCGGTGATGCCCGCTTTCCGCCAGTCTGCAAGCAGCCGTTCAAAAAGGGCGGAGGCGATGCCGCGGCGGCGGTGCGATTCCTCAACCGCGAAGATCCCCAGCCAGCCCTTGGACTGAGCGGGCCGTTCGACGCACTGCATGAGCCCGACGATGCGCCCCGCGAGCTCGGCCGCGTAGACCCGCTTGCGGAACTGGTCGGGGGCCGGGTTGTCAAACAGCTTCTCCCACAGCAGGCCCGAACTGAACTTGTCGAGCGTAAGGGCGGCGGCCGCGAGATCGTACATCGCGGGCAGGTCGGCATCATTCGCCAGACGGATGCATAGAGACGACGCGAGCCCGGACATGGAAGATTCTCCTTAGCCACAGATCGCTTCAGGCACGGAGGCCTCCAGCATCCTAGTCTCTCGCAGGCTCCAGTGCCACACCGATCAGAATGGAACGATCTCACGGGACTCGAACCCTCGGCCCGTTTTGTGTACAATCCGCCCCCATGAGCAAGACCTTCACCGACGCCACCGTGTCGATCGCCATGACCTACGGCGACCGACTTCCCTACGACGCCACGGCTTTTGCAGAGATGGTCCGGGCCGCCCTGAAGCAGGATTGTACCGACCAGGGCCCGCTGGAAGTCCTCGTTGCGGACTACCGCGGCCCGGCGGCGTCCCCGGATTTCCTGCCGGCCGATCTGCGGTCGGACCGTCGCATCCGGCACCTGCCCGGCCGATACGCCAACCGGGCGGCGATGTACAACGCCGCGATTGCCGCTGCCAAGGGCGATTTCCTGTTGAACCTCTACAACGAGGCCGCCCAGGTCTGCCTGCGGCAATCCGCAGCCCGGGTCATGCTGATGGCGGCCACGCGCCGCGGCCCGGTGGGCATGGTGTATGCCGACTATGAGCGGATCGCCGCGGACGGCACCCGTAAAGACGTTCACCTGCTGGACTGGCACGAGGGCCGACTGCGCGACCCCGTGGACTTCGGATCGGCCATGCTGTATTCGACGGCTTTGCTTCGCGAGATTGGCCGGCTGAGTGAAAAATACAAGGGGGCCGATCTGTACGACCTGCGACTGCGGGTCAGCGAGCACGGCGGTTGCGCGCACATTGCCAACCGATACGCGGGGTCTTTGTATTCGGTGACCGCCCCGGCTACGGCCCACAACGTGTTTGACTACCTGTTGGCCGACAAGTCGATTCAGCTCGAGATGGAGCAGGCCGCAACGGAGCATCTCAAGCGCATCGGGGCATACCTGGCCCCCAGGGCACACGTGCAGAAGGTGGAGTACACCGATGCGGATCGGAAACGGCTGGGCAGGCGAGTGGCCAGCGTGGTCATCCCCGTGAACAACCGGCCCAGCTTCATCGGACGGGCCATCGAGAGCGTGCAGGCCCAGACCGTGCAGAACGTCGAAGCCATCGTGGTGGTCAACGGCGGGCCGGACGACCCGACGGCAAACGCCGTCCGCCGTCACATGCCCGGCGGCGATCGGCACAATCCATCGGCCCCGCCGGTCAGGCTGATCGTGGTGGACATCAACAACCTGGGGTTGTGTCTGAATACCGGCCTGGCGGCGGCGGAGGGCAAATACTACGTGCAGCTCGACTCGGATGACCGGCTGAAGCCGGATGCGGTTGAGAAGCTGCTGGCCGTGTATGAGTCCGACCCCACCATCGGCATGGTGGTCGGCTCGTACGAGGTGTCCACGCTCGACGAGGCGACCGGAGCCATCACGCGCAACGCGGACATCCCCGTGGTGACCCACGACGAGTGGACGGCCGACAACGGGCGCAACAACCTGCTGCGGATCAATGGGGCCGGCGCGCCGCGCTCCGCCCACATCAAGGCCATTCGCGACGTGGGGTGGTTCGGCGTGAACGACGATCCGGCCTGCCGCAACTACGGGGAGGACTACGACCTGGTCCTGCGCATGAGCGAGCGGTACACGATCGGACGGGTGTGGGATCCGATTTACGAGGTAATCCGGCATTCCGGCGGCACCGATCACAGCATCGACCAGGCGACCATCGACCGCAACGACAACGCGAAGGACCACATGCGCATCGAGGCCCTGCGCCGCCGCCGGGCGTTGAACGGCAAGGGATGATCCTTGCCGGAACCGTGCGCTACGCCAGCCCCAGCTCGTCGGCGATCGGCTGGAGTGCGGCGATGCAGTTGGCGATGTGCTGGTTCAACTCGATGTCCAGCAATTCGGCGCCGCGGATGATGTCTTCGCGGGAGACCGCGGCTGCGAACCGCTTGTCCTTCATCTTCTTGCGGACGCTGGGCGGCTCCAGGCCGCGGAGGCGGTCCGGGCGAACCAGGGCAACGGCGACCAGGAACCCGCAGAGTTCGTCCACGGCGAACAGCGTTTTGCGGATGGGGCGGTCCAGGGGCTGCTCGTCCTGGTTCCACTGGGCGTGAGAGAGGACGGCCGACACGATTTCCTCGTCCACCCCGGCCCGGCGCAGGATCTCCGCACCTTGCCGCGTGTGTTCCGGGGGCTCGGGCCAGCGTTCGTAGTCGAAATCGTGCAGCAGGCCGACCGCGCCCCAGGCGGCCTCGTCGTGGCCGCCCAGGCGGGCGTAGTAACGCATCGCCGCCTCCACGGCCAGAGCGTGCTTGATCAGCGAGTCGTTGCGGGTGTACTCATTCAGAAGCTGCCAGGCTTCGTCGCGATTCATCGCACTCCTCCCGTTCCCGTGTTGCCGGCCGGCCATTTGACTTGCCGCGGCCGCCGCTTATCATCGAGGTCGGCGCAGGGTGTATGGGCTCGTTCCTGGGGCCGCGGCCGAGCGGTTGTGATGCGGCCTCGTCATTATAGAGCGTCGCCGTGAATAATCGACAGCGCGACACCTTCGGTGCCGAAGAGCTCGCCATCGTGCTGAGTCACTACCCGCTCGGCGTCATTGAGTCAATCACCGAGTTCGCTCGCGGCTCACGTCGAAGCCCGAAGGTGGGCATCGTCTGCCAGAAGGGCAAGTTCCTGCTCAAACGGCGTGATCCCGATCGCACGACGCGATCCCGCGTCGATTTTGCACACCGCCTCCAGGCCCACCTGCTGGGCCAGGGCTTTCCGCTGCCCCGCATCGTGATGCCCGTCGACGCTCCTGACCCGGCCAATCCGCTGCTGGTCATCCGTGAACAGATGTACGAGCTGTTTGAGTACGTGTCGGGTCACGCGTATGCCGCAACCGCGGGAGAGACGGCGGATGCCGGCCGCACGCTTGCGGCCTTCCACCAGGCCACCCGCACTTTTGAGCCGGGTCCTGATTGCCCCGCCGGCGACTACCACGATGCCAACGCGGTTCGGACCGGGCTGAACACGATTCCGGCTTCGATCAGCCCGCACGAAAGCGTGATGGGCAAGGATGC
>CAZBFW010000321.1:0-5490 GCA_964491135.1 uncultured Phycisphaeraceae bacterium
CACCCTATCCTACACTCTTTCCCTACACGACGCTCTTCCGATCTGCTCCACGGCCGCCACCCGAAACGCAGCCAACGTCCCCGCCCTTCGCCCATCGACCGACGTGGCTTCATTGTGCCGCCGTCCCACCACCCAGGCAACGCCGCCGGCGGCGACGTGCCGTGGACGCTTGCGCGCTCCGGCGGACGGGGATGCGCGATTCAAGAATATGATCGGTCGCGTGCCCAACCGCGTTCAGCCGCGGTGTCGGGGGATGGGGCGGGTCGAGCGTCCGATCGACCGGCCCTCGAAAGGCCGGCCCGCAAGCCCGCCCGCGGCGGGGAAGACCCGTGCGCGGGCCTGGGGATGCGCCGACGCGCCGGCGACTCGACGCTCCGTTCGGCGAACACAACAAACCCTCGCACTGCAAAACGAATCCGACCCCGGCGGGGTCGAGGCGGGTGGCCACAGGTGGAGTTCGGATGCCAATCGGAGCGGAACCCGTGGATGAAAGCTTGCGTCTCTCCAACGCCCCGCGCCCGGATGAGGGCGGAGGAGAAGGAGCGAGAACAATGCACGGCACGAGCAGAAAACTCTGAAGACCCGTAGACCGGCTGGAAAGCCGGTCCCACACCAGAGGCTGGTCTCACGCGAGACGCCGGTCCCACAGAAGAGCAGCCGGACCGTCCTGTGTCTTTCCACGTAATCGGACACGAGCCCTTTGTTTCAGGTCCGCTCCTGCCAGAAGCCCGGGGGGATGGGGCGGCCGACGGTGCCTTTTTCGCCGAGCCTGGCGGTGACGAGATGCTGGTAGTCACGCTGGGCCCACTGCCAGAACTCCGACACCGGCCCTTCGGCCAGTTCCAGGGCGGTCACCGCGTTCTGCGCGACAAACGCCGCGTCGGCCGCGGCGTCTTCCGCGCAGCGGGCGGCGGCGCAGGCGCCCGACGCCGCCGCGGCCAGCGCCGCATACGAGGCGGGGTCCTGTTTCTTCGCCGGCCCGCCCGTGTAGGCCGCCCGGAACGAGGCGGTCCGCAGTTGCTGCACCCGCTGAAGCGCGTGCGTCAGCGATTCCTGCGGGGCATCGCCGGCCGGTCCGAATGCCGTCGACTCGGCCATGGCGATGGAGCGGTCCAGCCGGGGATCGGTGTTGAGGTGCTGGACCCGGCGCGCGCACCGGCAGGCCCAGGCCACGATCGCCCGCTGCGGCAATTGTTTAAGCTGCTCGCGAATGGCCACCGGGTTCACCCGCCAGACGGTCTTGGGGCCCTCGTCGGTCTCCTCCAGGTCCGGCTCGTTCGGGGCGGTGACGAGTGCCTCCGCCAGGGCATCGCCGTCGGGATATCGATCCTGCGGATCCTTGTCCAGGCATTTGAGCAGGACCCACACCAGCCACTTGGGCATCGCATCACGGTACGTGCGCGGGTCGGGGGGCATCTCATGGATGTGCTTGAGCATGATGGCGAACGGACTGCCGGCGTCTTCGCTGAACGGCAGGCGCCCGGTGGCGAGTTCGTACAGCGTCACGCCCAGCGAGTAGACGTCGCTGGCCGGCCCGACGCGCTCGCCGCGGCACTGCTCCGGGCTCATGTACGCCGGCGTGCCGATCTGCCGGCCGAGTCCGGTCAGCCAGGTCGCCCGTTCGAGGGCCAGGACCACGCCGAAGTCCGCCACCTTCACGTTGCACGATTCGTCGAGCATGAGATTGGCGGGTTTGATGTCGCGATGCACGATGCCGGCGCGGTGCGCTGCGCCCAGGCCCAGGGCCGCCTGCCGGGCAAAGCGCACGACGGCGTCGACGGTGAACCGCTGGCTCTGCCGCCGGCCGGTCTCGATCAGGTCGCGCAGACTGCCGCCGGACACGAGTTCCATCGCGATGGCGGTCAGGTCCGCGTCCTTCGGGCAGTCGTAGATGCGGACGACGTTGTCGTGTCGGACGCGGGCCATGCTGAGCGCTTCCTGCTCAAACCGGGCCCGGACGTCGTCGCGACCCTGGTATTCCGGCAGGAGCAGCTTGAGGGCCACCTCCCGCGGCGCGTCCAGGTCCGCCGCACGGTAGACGCGGGCCATGCCGCCCTCGCCCAGCCGCTCGCGAATCTCGTAGTGCCCCAGCCTCCGGCCGATGAGGGAGTCCGCCGGGCATGCCGCCGCCACGCCGATGTCCGCCCGCCGCGCGAGCACCACCCGCAGCTCTCCGATGAGGTTTTCGTCGGACGGCTCAAACGCGCCGGCCGGCGTGATGGACGGGTCAGGCAGGCCCGTGTTCATGGGCGTCATCCTCAAACCGCGAAACCCATTCCCTTATGGCATCCAGAACGCGGCTTTTATACACGTACACGCTGGACGGAGAGATTCCCAGCTCGTCGGCCACCCTCTCCACCGGCGAACCCTGAATGGCATACAGGATGAACGACTGATACACCTTCTGGCCCAGCGTCCCCTGCAACTGGCGCAGGGCCTCGTCCAGCATGGCGAACCGCCACTCCTGCTCCCAAATCTCGCGGTCCGCCTCGTCGTGGTGATCTTCCAGGCTGCTGAGCAGATCGATGCCGGTATCAAACGGAACGGCCTGGGCTCGGGAGGGTCGGTGTCGGGCCCGGTGGGTCATCAGGACCCGCTTGCGGGCGACCCCGTAAAGCCAGGCTCGGAACCGGCCTTTTTTCGGGTCGTAGCTGCCATGCTGCAGCCCGTCATGGGCGATTAGAAGGATTTCCTGCGTGGCGTCGTCCGCATCCGCGTCCGGCAAACCCAATCGGCGTGTGTAGTTGCGGACCAGGGGGGCGTAGATGCGGTAGAAATCGGCCCAGGCGCGGGTGTCCTGCCCGTCGCGAACGGCCCACAGCAGGCTGGTCTGGGTCTGGTCCACCAGCGCATTGTACGCCGGAACGGCAAATAGCAAGCGCCGCCCTGCGAATCCGTGCCAACCTGTAAGAATGACGGGAGTCGCTGCAAGAAACCCCCGGGCAATGTCCGGGTCGGGCAGGTGCGGCATCCGTCCCGCGGGATCACCACCCGGGGACGCAGGAGGAACCACGAATGACACGGTCAGTATTAACGGCGCTGGGGGTCATCGCCGGTGTGACTCTCGGACTGACGGGCCCGCCGGCCTGGGCGCAAACCGGCGCAGAGGATGCACCGGAGGTCATCGTTTTTCGCGGGCAGGAGATGAAGGTCTGGCCGTTTGAGGAGCTGCGGAATCGCGGTTACGACGTCGTGGAGCCGCCACGGGAGGAGAACGCGTTCTGGGTCTGCCTGGAGGCGATCAACGCGTACAAAGACGTGCCGAAGGAGCTGCTGGAAGCCTTCGACTACGCCCTGACCACAACCTGGCCGAAGGGCCACGATGAAGCGATGAAGTCCTTCCTCATGGAATCGGCCAATCAGCAGGCGCTGGCAGCGGCGCGGCGAGCGGCGAAGATGGAGACCTTCCAGGGCTATTACTTCGGCGATCCGAAAGGCAGCATCATCTCCATTCTGTTGCCGAGCCTCAGCAGCCATCGGCAGCTCTGCAAGCTGCTGGTGGTGGACGGCCGGCGGCTGGAGGCGGAGGGTGCGTACGACCGGGCGTTCGAGAACTACGTCGCGGTCATGCGGCTGGGAAGCCACGTCGGAGGCGGGATCACGCTCATCGAGAACCTCGTGGGCGTGGCCTGCTGGGCCCTGGGCGATCGAGCCGCCTGTCAGCTCGGCCTCCGCGAGGGCATTCCCGCCAGTCAACTCCGCGAGATGCACAAGACGCTGAAGGAGCTGGCGGCCCGGCGTCCGACGGTGGAGCGTGGGCTGTATTACGAGCGCATCTTCGGCGGAGGCATCGTTGATGAGATCGTGACGAAGCCGACACGTCTGTTCCAGAACCTCGACAGCATCGGCGGCATGAACGGCGGCTACGAGATCAACCGGGAGGAAACCGGCTGGGAGAAACTGGAAGCCCGCGTGGGGCGACTGATGCTGCCGGACCGGACGATCAAGCAGCATTTCAACGCGTTCTATGATCGCCAGTACGAGTTGACGCAGAATCCGGCCTACTCAGAGGCGTGGACATCCTTCGACGAAGAGAAGGCCGTCATGTCCATCCCTCAGTGGGACATCTTCGCTCGAACGCTCCTGCCCTCGCTGTCGCGAGCGTGCACCATCAGTGAAAGGCTGAGGGCGCAGTCGATGCTGACACGAATCGCCATCGCACTGCGTCTGCACATGTTGGAGAACAAGGATCAGCCGGCCGAGAGCCTTTCAAGCCTGGAACCTGCCCTCGCGGCTGACGACCGGATCGATCCTTTCAGCGGTAAGGAGTTCAAGTACAAAGTCGACGGCAAAGGGTGGACCCTCTACAGCGTGTCCGAGAACCGTGTGGACGACGGCGGCAAGACCGAGTCCGACAAGTTGTGGGACCTCGACTACGTGCTCCAGTTCCCCACACCGGACGCAAAACCCTTTGAGCCGACTGAGACAAGCGAAGAGTAGACCCGGACGCCTGAACGCCCGCATACGGAGTACATCCGATGAAGCCATACATTCTGATCGCCTGGTTGATGATGGTGATACCCGCGACGGGAGCCGAACCGGCCAAGCCGGAGGCCCCGCCCATTCTCTCCCTCGCCCCGGCCGATCCATCGTTTCTGCTGTACCTCGACAAGCCTTCCGACCTGCTGAGCCTGGTCTCGATGCTGGCGGGCGACTGCCAAGGCAGGACGCCCCTGACGCCGGCCGCCGCGATCTTCGGCGGACCCACCATGGTGGCCGTCGTGGGCACGCCGCTGACCGGCCCGGAGATGCGGATCGAGTTCGCCACGCGACTGACCGTGGATGAGGCGGAGTTCTTCCGCCGGCTCGATGAGGAGGTCTTCGGCATGCTTCGCGAGCTGGAACCGGCGTCCGCGACGGCCGGAGTGAGCGAGGCCGGACCGCTGCGTGTCATCCGGCTGCCCGGACCGATGCCCATCGGCCTGCTGACCGGCGTGAAGGACGGCGTGGTCTACGCCAGTACACGCAAGTCGGACGTCGACGCGTGGCTGGCCGGCGGTGAGATGGGGCCGCGATTCGTGGGGACGGACGCATACACCCGGCTGGTCGCCCAACCCGGAACATCCACCGACGCCCTGTTCTACGTGGACTACAAACCGTTCCACCCGCTGCTGGAACAAGAGGCACGCAGCGAAGGCGTGGAAGCGTTCGTCAACCTCCTGGAACTCAATCGTGTGCAGGGCGCCGCGCTGACCGTCTCGTGGCAGTCGGACGAGGAGATCCGGGCCCGGGTCACCGTCGGCCTGGACGAGGGTGTGGGCGGACTGCCGGAGATGCTCGCCCCGCGAAACGGAAAGGCCGAGATCACGCGGCTGGTGCCGTCCGACTATGCATGCTTCGTACGCGGTGCGTTCTGCAGCGCGGCAGACTCGCTGGACCAGGTCAATGCCCTGCTCGACAGCGTCGATCCGGCCATCGCCGCGGAGTTCCGTGAGGAATGCGCGGAGTGGCGAACGGACCTGGGCTTCGATCCGCATCAGGATTTCCTGG
>CAZBFW010000322.1:0-1568 GCA_964491135.1 uncultured Phycisphaeraceae bacterium
AGCGGCGGGTGTATCCGGAACTCGACGGCGACGAGTTCATGGGCACCGATCCCGTCGGACCGCCGCTCACCCAGGCGGACTTCGACGACCTGGCGGCCTATGGGGCCAACTACGTGAACCTCTCCCACCCGGGCATGTTTACAGAAGAGCCGCCGTATGAACCGGACCCAGACGTCCGGGCCAACCTGGACCGGCTCCTGAACATGGCCGCCGCGGCTGACCTGTTCGTCGTTATCACCTTTCGCACGGGGCCTGGGCGAAGTGAGTTCTCCTTCTTCTGGGGCGAGGACACGCAGTCAAACCTCGATGATGGATGGTTCGATCCGAGCTACTACAACAACACGGTCTGGGAAAGCCAGGACGCCCAGTATGCCTGGGCGCAGATGTGGCGTTACACGGCGGACCGCTACAAGGACAACGCGATCGTCGTCGGGTACGACCTGATGTGCGAGCCGAATGCCACGACCATCTTCTTCGACATCTGGGACGAAGTGGACGAATTCTACCCCGCACAGGCCGGCACGCTGTACGACTGGAACCAGTTCTATCCCGACATCGTGGCCGCCATCCGCGACGTCGACGCGGACACCCCGATTCTCGTGCAGCCGACGGGCTGGGGCGCTGGAGTCTGGCTGCCCTTCCTGGAGCTAACGGACGATGAACGGACAGTGTACACGATTCATCAGTACGAAGCGTCCGACTACACACATCAGCCGCTCGACTCGCTCGACATCACCTACCCGGGAACTCTGGGAGGCGGCGAGACGTTTGACCGGGCGTGGGTGGACGACCTGTTGGGCGACACCGTGGACACCTTCGTGGACGCGCACGGCCTGCCCGTGGCCGTCAACGAGTATGGCTTGCAGCGGTTCGAGCCGGGCGCGGCCGCCTTCATGCGGGACCTGATGAGCCTGTTCGAAGAGCGTGGAATGAATCATGCGCTTTGGGAGTGGTCACCTGCCTGGCCGGAGCAGCAGCAATACAACGACGCGTTCAACTTCCGCCACGGTCCTGACCCCCGGAACCACGAGAACGTGGACAGCGATCTGGTCGACGCGATTCGGGCCGACTGGTCCCGCAACACGCTCCGCCCGTCAAACGTGACGTTCACCGTGGACTGAAACGCGAAATGACGTTCGCTCGTCCACGGCCGCCCAACGAATGCAGGTCTGTTCACGGCTGGAGCCGGGGCGTAGGATGGGCGGGCGTTATGGCCTGGCGGCAGTGGTGGGTACGGCGGGGGTGGGGACTGGCCATCGGAGCGGCGGTGACGGCCGCCATGATCCTGGCCTACGCTCTGGGTCTGTTCGACCGGCTCTCGCTGGCGCTGCTGGATTACGGCTTTCGCCACGTCGCGCGCATCGATGCCGACCCACGGATTGTGCTGGTCGACATCGACGATCCCGCGCTGGAGCGGATCGGACGGTGGCCGTGGAATCGACGCGATGTCGCGGACCTGATCGACGCACTGCACGAGTGCGGCGCAGGCATCACTGCAAGATCGGAAGAGCGTCGTGTAGGGAAAGAGTGTCATCACGGTGTAGATCTCGGTGGTCGCCGTATCATTA
>CAZBFW010000322.1:1578-5469 GCA_964491135.1 uncultured Phycisphaeraceae bacterium
AATGGATATCGTGTTTGCGGAGCGCCAGGCCCCGCGCCTGGAGCACCCATCCCTGTCGGCGGCCTCCGTCGTCGATCCACCGACAACGATCCTCGGCGACGTCTCCCTGGACGAAGCGATCCACGACGACGAGGAACTGGCCGCGGCTCTTCAGCGGGCCGGCAACGCCTATGTCGCCATGTTCGGCAAGCTGGTTGAGCCCACCCACGGTGACCCCAGCGCGCTCTTTGTTTGCGGACCGGCCCTGCCTGTGGTCGAGGCCGTGACGGAAGCAGGGGGAGTAGACCCGGAGATCGCGAAGCTCGCAACGTCCAACACGGAGGAGGGCCGGCAGTTCCGCACGCTGGTTGACTCGCTGGTGAGAGACTTTGCACTGGACGAGCCGGCGCTCGCGAGGCAGACGAGGATACCGCCCGAATTCGTTGAGCGGTGGTTCCCCCGCGCGAAGCGACTTGCGGCCGCCTGCCACGTTCACGATGTCCTCGAGCCCGCCCCCGCGGCGTCGTTTGGGGAGGTCCTGGAGTCGGCCCTGCCTGCGGCCGGTCGGGATGAGCAGTCGTTTGAGCGAGCCGAGCTGCGCCTGGCGTACGATGAGTGCCGCGGTCGGCAGGCGGCGGTCGCCCGGTATGGGAATTGCGGCGAGTTGAGGGAGGTTGTCGCGCGTGCCTTCGGCGTGTCCGCGCCGCTCTCGGAATTGGGCGCCGCAGCCAGGGGGGTGGCGCTTGTGACGTTCGAGCCCGACGCGATCGACGGGGTCCTGCGTCACTTGCCGGTCGTGACGAAGGTGGGCGACCGGCTCGGGCCGCACCTCGGGTTTGCGGTGGCATGCGACCTGCTCGGGATCGAGCTTGCCAAGACCACCGTTGCGTCAGACGGAAGGTTCCTGGAGTTTGTGAATCAGGAGGGCGGCCGGCGTTGGCGCGTGCCCATCGGGCCCGACGGCAAGACGCTCATCCACTGGCACATCGACCCGGATAAACCGTCCTGGGACGGAAGTTTCACCCACGTGCCCGCGGCCCGCGCCATGGAGATCCCGCTGAACCGTCGGGCCATCCGCGCCAATCTGGACCTGCTTGCCCTCACCCGCGCACGCGCCGTCCTGCTGCGCTTCCGCGATCAGCCTGCGGCGTACGATGACTACGTCCAGCAGATCGCCGCCCGCAATGCCGCCCGCCGCAAGGGCCTGCTCGTGGAGAACGACCTCGCCGCGGTCAACGACGCTGAGCGCCAAACCGAGGCCTGGCTCGAACTGACCCATGGAGAAATCGAGGGCCTCACTCCGGAGAACCCCGAAGAGGCGGCCTTCTTCGACGAGATCCGCATGCTTCACCGGCAACTCGTCGTCGGAGACCTCGTCCGCGAGGTCGAAGCGAAGAATACCGCCATCGAGAAGCGAAACGACGCGCTTCTGGAGGAACTGCGTACGATCCTCGATGGCCGGGTCTGCTTCGTCGGCTATACCGCGACGGCCCTCGGCGACATCGTGAACTCGCCGGTCTTCCAGAACATGCCCGGGGTGCTGGCCCACGCAAACCTGCTGAACACCATGCTGCATAACCGATTCCCGCGGATGTCGACGTGCGGGCTCGGGCTGCTTGTGATCCTGCTCGGCGGCGCGCTGATGACGCTGCTCACCTCCTGGCGCGGTCCGCGCGTGAGCCTTATTGGCGTATTCGTATTAATGAGTCTGCAACTGGCGATCAGTGGTGCAGCCCTGCGCTGGCGCGACTATTACGTGACCAGCACCGTGGCGGCTTTGTTCACGCTGTTTGTTTCCTGGGCATTCATCACGCTGTTCCGGCAGGTGGTGGAGCAGCGGCAGCGAAGGCAGATTGCCCGGTCGCTGGCCCGGCAGACGTCGCCGGCCATCGCCGCGCAGATTGCCCGGGGAGCGACGGAGGCGGATTTTGCGCCCCGGTCGGCGGAGGTCACGTGCTATTTCAGCGACCTGCAAGGTTTCACGACCTTGTCTGAGGCGATCGGCCCGGAGCGCACGAAGGAGGTGTTGAACCGGTACCTGGGCACGATGAGCGAGGTGCTGCTGCGGCACGGAGGCTCCAGTAAGTTCATGGGGGACGGAATCTTCGCGTACTTCAACTCGCCGATCTGGGCGTGCCCGCACCACCCGCAGGCAGGGTGCGAAGCGGCGTTGGATTG
Source organism: uncultured Phycisphaeraceae bacterium (assembly GCA_964491135.1). GTDB lineage: Bacteria > Planctomycetota > Phycisphaerae > UBA1845 > UBA1845 > JAFGJQ01. The sequence goes on from CAZBFW010000322.1 coordinate 3,736, forward strand.
CCGGGCGGCGTTGGACCGGCTTAAGGCGGCGGAGGCCGGCGGGCCGAACGCGAAGGAGTTCGGCTCACTGGTGATGCGGGCGGGAATTCACTCAGGCACCGTGTTCGCGGGATCCTACGGCAGCGGCGAGCGTGCGGAGTATACGTGCATCGGGGATACGGTGAACCTGGCCGCCCGGCTGGAGCCGGCCAACAAGGTGTTCGGGACCACCATCCTCGTGTCAGAGGCCACATACGAGGCCGTGGACGAGGATTACGTCTTCCGCTGCCTGGGACGTTTGCAGGTCAAGGGCAAGACGCGAGCGGTGATGGTGTACGAGCTGCTCGGTCGATCGGACCAGGTGGAGGAGGCGCTCCGTCAGTACGCGGAAGCTTTTGCAGAAGCGATATTTCTGTTTGGCCAGCGGCGCTGGGAGGAGGCTTTGCGGGTGCTGGACAACTGTTCTCGGTTGCGGGATGGCGACATGGCGCTGGACCTCTACGAATCGGAGATCCGACGGCTTCGGGACGATCCCCCGCCGCCCGACTGGAACCGTGCCATCGAGCTGACCGCCAAATGATTTCACATCACGTGAACACCTTCTTTTCCAAGGACCGGTAAAGTCGGGCCTGCGAACTTCCGAAAGACAAATTGTGCACTGTGGCGGAGCCGCAGCGGGGTCGTGGCGTGGACGACTGGATCGCGGTGCCGGCACGGTCCCATCAAGGTGCAGCACCGTGCGCGACTATCCTTATCCGATGGCGAACGGTAACGCGAACCCGACGTATGCCATCGCCGAAGGGCTCTTCGGCGTGCTCGAGCACATGGCCGAGCACCTGACCGACCTGGAGAACAAAGGCCGGGCCCTGACCGCCAACTACCAGCACCTCGACGAACAGATTTCGCTGGCCACGCAGATTCAACGAGCCCTGTTGCCGCACGAGTCTGTCGCATCGACCGGAGTGGAACTGCGTACGGTGTACCGCCCGGTGGACCGGGTGAGCGGCGACATCTACGACCTCGTGCGGCTGGATGAAACGCGCCTGGGCATTTCGCTGGCCGACGCGACGGGCCACGGCGTGGGTGCGGCCCTCCTCACGGTGTTCATCAAGCGCATCTTCCAGGGCAAGGAAATCGAAAACGGGTCGTATCGCATCGTGCCGCCGGACGAGATTCTGCGGCGGCTCAACCGCGAGTTGCATGAGATGCGGCTGCGCCAGTGCCCCTACGTGACGGCCCTGCACGCGGTCTACGACGAATCACAACGGCGACTGACCTTCGCGCGAGGCGGAATGCCCCTGCCGGTGTACGTGCCGGCGGGCGGCACGCCTCGGCAGATCGACAGCGGCGGGCCGTTGGTGGGGGCTTTCGCGAACAGCCGGTTCGAGACCGTCGAGATGGACCTGGCGCCGGGCGACCGAATCCTGTTCTTCACCGACGGGCTCAGCGCGCTGCTGTGCGGCCGGAACCCGCAGGCGCCGTCGCACGACTTGACACAGATCCCTTCCTTTGCCGAAGCGCTGTGCCTGCCGATCGACTCCTTCCTGACCCGCATCCACAAGCTGATCGATCACACGCCGTCGTCCGCGTGGCACGGCGACGACATCACCCTCATCGCTCTCGACGTGACGTCGGACGGCCGGCTGACGTCGCCCGGCCTACTGACCTGAGGCGAAGACTTCGTCCAGTTGCTCACACCAGGTGTGGATGATCATCAGGTGCGCTTCCTGAATGCGCGCCGTGCGGGCGTCGGGC
>CAZBFW010000323.1:0-5456 GCA_964491135.1 uncultured Phycisphaeraceae bacterium
CCTCCGTCAGCCTCCGTCGAACGTCGGGCCACCCGCCTGTTCGGCCGGCCCGCGGAGCAGCATGAGGCCGGCGCGCCAGCCTTCGCCCCATCGGTGTGCGCCGGCGATGCGGGTGTACCCTCACCGGGAGCATGACGGGGATGTGCACTGAGTGCGGGCAGGCGGTCCCACAGACACTAGAGAACTGGAAACTGGAAACTGGAAAGACAGAGACCGGCTGGAAAGCCGGTCCCACACTGGAGGCCGGTCCCACAGAAGAAGCCGGTCCCACAGAAGAAGGCGGTCCCACAGACACTAGAGAACTGGAAACTGGAAACTGGAAAGGCAGAGACCGGCTGGAAAGCCGGTCCCACACTGGAGGCCGGTCCCACACTGGAGGCCGGTCCCAGAGAGGATGGGGGGACTACGAAGACAGATGTCGGATGGCGAAGCGGAGGCGTTCGGCTGCGTGGAGGACGCCGCCGCCTTCGTGCTGGTTGTAGGGGTAGACGCGGATTTCCTTTTCCGCGCGAATGCGGTTGTAGGCGCCGTAGACCGTACTGGGCGGGCATGTCTGGTCCATCAGGCCGACGGAGAACAGGCAGCGGGCGGTGATGCGCGGGGCAAAGTTCACGCCGTCGAAATACGCGAGCGTGCGGAAGACGGCATCGACACGATCCCGGTGACAGCTCAGGTATCGGGTGAGCTCTGCGTACGGCTGGGCGTCCGTGATGCGCAAGGCCCGGCGAAAGTCGCACAGGAACGGGACGTCGGGCAGGGCCAGCTTCACGGCGTCGCCCAGCAGTCCGGCGGCCGCCAACGCGATGCCGCCGCCCTGGCTGCCGCCAAGGACCCCCAGGCGATCGGCATCCACGTGTGGATGCCCGGCCGCCGCCTCCACCGCCCGCACGGCGTCGGCGTAGACACGCCGGTAGTAGTACGTATCGGGTGACTCGATGCCGGACGTCATGAAGCCGGGCGCGTGCGGACCGCTGCCGGTCGGGTCGGGCGTGGCGCCCGGCGACCATCCGGAGCCCTGGCCGCGGGTGTCCATGACCAGCAGGGCGACACCGGCCACCGGCGCCGCAAGGTGATCCAGGGGGAGGGACCGGCCGCCGCCGTAGCCGACGAACTGGACGAGACAGGGGAGTCGGCCGGTGTTGTCGGCGGGTTCGAGAAACCAGCCGCGGATGGGGTGGCCGGCGAATCCTGCGAAGGTGACGTCGTAGACGCCGACCAGCCGGTGGACCGGGTCGTCGACGCGTTGGAAACGTGCGTTGAGATCGTGCGAGCGCGTTTCCCGGAGTGTACGTGTCCAGAATTCGTCGAAGTCGGGTGGTTCCGAGTCTTCCGGAAGATAAGCGCGTAATTCCTCGATCGGCAGATCAAACTGGGCCATGGTCTGTGCTCGCTTGCGAAGGCCGGCCTGCGTCGTTCGTCGTCCGCAGCGCGGTTTTCACGGTTTCGGCGTGTGGAACAGGACGCCGGCCGGGATCTCCTGCCTCGCGATGTTCGGTCCCTCGTAGAATACGCGGAGATCCTTGTCGCCGCCGGCCTCGAAGTACCAGACGGTGATCGGATGATAGCCGGCCTTCAGGGCGACGCTGCCGGCGGCTTCGCGGGTTCCGTGCAGGCCGTCGTTGTCTGCAACAAGCTTGTCTCCGATGAAAAGCGTGCTTCCGTCGTCGGTGCGCGTCGTGAACGTGTAGAGACCGTCTTGCGGGACCTGGATATACCCCCAGAAGCGGAAGCCGAACTGATTTTCGCGTTTTCGGGGGCCATCGGTGAATGCGTCCGTCGTGCCGCGGGCGACGGGTTCCAGCGAGGCCATCTCGGTGGTGCGGGCCCATCGGCCCTCAAAGTAGTCGTAGTGCAGGCCGCTTTCGACCGGGCCCGGATCGACGGCCGGCGTCAGCTCCAGGAACGTGTACTGGGCGCTGCTGATCTCATCGGCCAACACGCCGCCGCGAGCGGCCCGGGCGCGGACCAGCGTGGTTTCGCGCAGCGATACCGGGGCCGTGTAGCGCGGGGAGGACGAGTCCGGAACGCTTCCGTCCAGGGTGTAGAAGACATCCGTCTCCGGCAAGGCGGTGCGGAACTGCACCACGACCGGATCCACGGTCATCCGACCGCGGGGTCGGATTCGCACCATCGGCAACGTGTCGTGCAGCGGCTGCGCGGGGCGAGCGGAATCGTGCGTCTCGCGAGCAGCCGTCGCAGCGAGGACGCGGATGCGCGGGTTTCGCGGCAGCGTCACGGTTCGAGTGTCTGCCGGGAGGTTGATGGCGTACTTGAAGAGGTAGCAGTGCACGTGCGCTTCGTTTCCCGCCTCCCGGCTGTGCCGATGGGTGCCGACCCACGCGATCGGGTCGGTCTTCACAAAGGGCGGCTGCGGTTCCTCGCGGAGGTTCAGCGTGCCGTCATCCACCAGGCTGTTCCACTGTCCGACGAAGCCGGTCCACTCCTGGATGTCCAACATGTTTGCCTCGCCGCGGGTGGAGAGCATGGCCGTCGTATCGCCGCCTGTTGCGGCGGCCAGGAGGTACAGCCGATTGAACGACCCGTCGGGCAGCCGTATGGCCTGGCCGGCGCACGCCACGGCGTTCTTTTCGCCGGGCCCGGTGGGGCCGAAGTGGAAGGGAATGCCTTCGACGGTCAGGTGATTCGGGAGCAACTCGGCCGGCAGCGAATGGCCCTTTTCGTCGAAGTCGCCGTCGGCCCGGTCCGCATCGGTGCTCACCACGTCCAGGTCGTACGGCAGGGACAGGGGAACGGCGGTCGGCGCCGTCAGCGGGATCGGCGCCGGTGCAAGCGTTACCGCGATCGTCCGCGCCTGGAACGGCTTGAACGACAGGTTGAGGCGACCGTCGGACAAAGTCAGTGTTTGCATGGGTTCCTCCGCGCCGTTCAGCTCGCGGGCGGCGGTGATGGGTGCGGGGAACGTCAGGGCCACGTTTTCAACCGGCCGGCCGCACAGTTCATGCAGACGCACCACCACATCCTCGCTTGCCTGGGCCTGCTTGATCGCGCGAATCATGATCTGGGGTGAACTGACGCGCGCCAGGGAGAACCCGCGCGCGAGGGGACCGGGGTGTGCGTCCACCTGGAACGCCCGGAGCGGCTGATTCAGGCGTGCCGCCTGCCAGGCTACGGCCTCGCTGCCTCCGGATCGCCAGTCTCCCGAGTGGCCGCAGACGGCGTAGGTGAACCGATGCCATCCCATCTCCTTGAGAATCTCGTTGGGGCTGTGGATGAGGGTCAGGCGGAGCAGATGGTCAGCCGGCTTGTCCCAGCCGTACTTGCCGTCGTTCAGGATTGCAGTGCCGTACTCACCGCTCGCATCCGTGAGGTCCGCCCACTGCTGCGCCGGCACTTCGTAGAGTTTCTCGGTGTTGTTTCCGCGTTGAACCGCGCCGAATCCGAGATCATACGTGGCCTTTTCACTGGCGACCGCCAGCGGGAAGACGGCCTTCAGCAGGCGGCTTTGGGTTCGCCAGTCGATTCCCGTGTCGAACTCGACGTAGCTGCCGGCCGGACCGGCGGACAGCCGGATGCGTTGCGCGCAAGCGCTGCCCTCGGCCGACCGGGAGACCTCCAGCGCGACGCGGACGGGGCCGCGCTCCACCACGCGAATGCGAGGCGGGCCGCCGAAGCGCGTGACGGGGTCCGCGGTGATGTCCTTGTACCACACCTCCCACTCCGGCCACTGCTCCGGCTCGTTCTTGAAGAGGGCGAGGCGGATGGGCTCGCGCAGAAGCTCTCGTTCCGCCTGCTTGTCGAAGATGCTCGACACGTCGCCCTGGTCGTCCAGTTGCACCCGATATCGCTGGTTTTCCAGGTCGCGCTCGCTCGCCCGCAGTTCGGTGGCGGTCGGGGTGGATGTCTGCGCCGGGCGAACGCTGTAGACGGCAAACCCCATCGGCGGTACGTCGGCCAGGAAGAGCACGTGGGCCTCGAGTCCGCGAGTCCACACGACCTGCGTGGGCACTCCGTTCCCGGCCGGTCCGTGCACCTGGACGGCGGCGGGGGCGTCGCCCGGGAAACGGACCGTGGCCTCCACGACGTCTTGCCGTTCGATCGACAGGGGGTTCATGACCACGAGGGGGATCCCGTCGACCTGCGTGTTGAGCCCCTTGGCGACGGCCCCCACGGAATCCGTCAGGACGGCCGCGAACTGGTTCAGCGAGATGAGCTCATCGTTCCAGGAGTAGGTGTAGGCCTGGGGTATGCTGGTGCCGGTCAGGTCGTCGTGGAACTGGTGCCAGAGGAAGCGGATCCAGGCTTCGGTCAGTTTCTCACGGGGATACGGGGCCGCCTTGAGCCAGGCGGCGGCCACGGCGGCCGGCTCGGCGGCCGCGGCCAGCAACTCGTTCTTGCGGTTCCATCGCTTCATGACGGCCTGAGACGTGTAGCAGCCGGTGCCGTGTCGGGTCATCAGCAACTCGCCGTTGTACCGGGGGAGTTTGCCGGTCTGCTCCGGGGTCAGGTCGCGGAAGAGCTGGTCGGCCGGTGCGCTGCGGACGCGGATGGGCCCGTCCGCGGCGACGGCCTTCTCCAGCCGTTCCACGGATGCGGCGTCCGGCGCGCCGCCGACGTCGCCCACTCCGAAGTACATGAAGCCGGCGTACAGGCCGGAGGTTTCGCCCTGGTGATCGATGGTCTTGAGCCACTGTTCATCACGGTTGAGGTCTGTCTTGATGCCGCGCGCGTATGCGCCAGGATTCAGAGCGGCGACGAGCGAGTTGCCGTCCACGCCTTCCCATAGGCCGATGTCGAACGGAATTCCGACGGACGAGCCCCAGGTGAGCTTCTGCGTGGAGAATCCCTTCAGGCCGCAATGCGCGGCGACGGACGGCAGTGCGTATCCGAAGCCGAAACAGTCGGGCAGGAAGATGTCGCAGCTTGTCTTGCCGAACTCGTTGCGGAAGAACTCGTTTCCGTAGAGGGTGTGCCGGATGAGCGATTCGGGCGAGGGGATGTTGACGTCGCATGCGTCCACCGAGCTGCCGCACACGTTCCAGCGTCCTTTGGCGACGTACTCTTTGAGCCGCGCGTAGTCGTCCGGGTAGTACTCGCGGGCCAGCATGTACCGGTACGCGCCCTCGAAACTGAACTGGTAATTCGGGAATTTCTCGAACAACGCGAAGTTGCCGCGCAACGTGTCCGGGACGTATTTGTTGATGGTGTCCTGGATCGTCCAGAGCCATTGGGTGTCCAGGTGGGCTGTGGCGGTCACGTACAGTGTCTTCTCCGGCGTTTCCTCCGCGGGAGGGGGCGGGTCTTGCGCGCCCTGAGTGGTCAGTGGTAGAACAACGCCGGCGATGAGTACCCATCGGGTCTTGGCGAACAGCGACATCATTCTGCACCTCGTGGCTTGGAGATTGTGGTAATCTCGTCCAAACGCGGGGCCATTGTCGGAAAATCGCCGCACAGATCAAGATCGGCCCGCCCGCGAGATCGGAAGAGCGTCGTGTAGG
>CAZBFW010000324.1:0-5443 GCA_964491135.1 uncultured Phycisphaeraceae bacterium
GCCCAGTCGCCGAAGCTGAGGTAGTAATTCAGCACCGGGCCGTAGCCGGCGCGCTCAGCGGCCAGCGCCGCCAGAGAGGCCCGACCGCCGCCATCACAATGAGTGATGACCGGCTGGCCCCGCTTGAATCCGGCCTGCTCAAACAGCGCGGCAAGGGCCCCGGGCGATCTCAGGCGGCCGTGCTCGTCAAGCAGCTCTTTGTGCGGGATGTTGATCGCGCCGGGAATGTGGCCGCCGCGCGTGTTCTTGCGCAGGTCCTGCCCGGTGTACTCGGCCCGGGTCCGTGCGTCGAAAACCTGGGCATTGCCGCGCTCGACGGCCGCCCGAACCCGCTGTCGCTCGGCGACGGCAACGCGCGTGCCCGTGGTTCCCGCCGGCTCAAACGTCGTTGATGCGGGCAACGTGGGCTCACGGCTCAGGACAACCTGCCCCTTCTCGATCCACGGCTGCAACGCCGGAAATCCTCCGTTGAGAACGCCGGCCTCGGGCACGCCGAAATGCTGCAGGATAAACCACACGCGGGCCGCTTCGGTCAGGCGGCCATCATCGTAAATGACGACCGGCCGGCGCCCGCTGATACCCAGGGCGCCGATGCGTCCGCGCCATAGAGTTTCGTGGTCTAGCCCGGTCTCGTCCGCCAGGCTTGCGTCCTTCCACCCGGCCGGGTCCACTCTCACGGCCCCGCGGAGGTGCCCCGCGTCGTATGCCTGCGCCTCGCGCACGTCCAACAGCAGCGGGCGTCCCTCCGGTGGACCACTTAGACACGCCACCAGTTCCTCCGCCTCCACCACCGACCCCAGTCGAACGCGTTCCGTCGAGACGCAGCCGCCGGCGAGCGTGAAGGCAAGCACCGACAGCACGACGCCCGCCCATCGTCTCGATCCACCTCGATTCACGGTCGAGAGCATGATGATCTCCTTGGTCAACTCGTCGAATCTCGGCGCGAGCGGCGGCGCCGCTCCGTCAGCGGCGAAGAACCAGCCCGACCACACCCGCAATCAGGATCAGCCAGATCGGGTTGGGCCGCAAGATCAGCAGCGTCGCAATGGCCGCAAGTCCCAGCGTCACGGACGTCACATCAACGAACGCGGCCCCAAGGAGGTGCAGCGTAACGGCCGCCATCAGGGCAAGGGATGCCGCATTCACGCCGTCGAGGAAGGCGCTGGCAACCTCCGATTGCCGCAACCTCGGGAGCAACGGCGCGCTGATCGCAACAAAGACGAATGCAGGCAGAAACATGCCGCTCGTCGCCAGACACGCCCCGGCCGGACCACCCAGCACGTAGCCGATGAACGTGGCCGTCGTGAATAATGGACCCGGCGTGACCTGCCCGACGGCGATAGCATCCAGCAACTGCGACTCGGTGAGCCAGCCCCAGCGCGTCACCAAATCGCCGCGCAGGAAGGCCAGCAGCACGTATCCACTGCCATACAGCACCGCGCCTACCTTCAGAAAGAACAGGAACAGCGGCCACAGGCCGAAAGGATAGGAAGCCGCTGCCGTCGTGGGCACCGCCAGCCCAACGGGCAGCAGCGGGGGTAACATCATTGCGGATGCGGCCGGCGGCCTGGGCGGCCATCGGACAGCAACGCGGCGGAGCAGCGGCGCGGCGACCCCTGCGCCAAGCAGTACCACCAGTTCGTGCAGCCCGAGCAGACTCGAGGCCAGCGCCGCCACTGCGACGCCGATCGCCAACGGGGTCTTGAGGGCCGCGCGCCCCAGCCGCCAGAGCGCCTGAACCACGATGGCCAGCACCACGGGCTTGACGCCGTAGAGTATCCCCTGAAGTTGTGGCAGCCTGGCGTATCGCACGTAGAACCAGGCGCAAACCAGGGTGATCATAAACGCCGGAACGATAAAACAGCTCCCGGCCACGAGCAGCCCCTTGCAGCCGGCGCGCCGCAGCCCGATGTGGATCGCCATCTCGGTGGAGTTCGGCCCCGGAATCAGGTTGGTGGCACCGAGCAGATCGAGGAACTCCTCGTGCGTCAGCCACAGCCGGCGACGTACAATCTCGTTCTCCAGCAGCGCGATATGAACGGCCGGCCCCCCAAACGCGGTCGCGCCGAGCTTGAGGAAGACGATGGCCAGTTCACGCAAATGCATGGGCCGTATTCTCGCCCGAGCACGGAGCCATGCAAGCGGGCGCGAAGACAACGCAACTCATACGCGCACCGGCTCGACCGCAATCGCACGGCCCGTGGCCCCGCTCTCTCGGTCGGGCACGGCGTTGGCGCCGCGTGACAGACCCGCGTGTTCCGCATTTGCCACGGGCGAATGATCCGCCCCGTTCCGACGAATAGCCTCAAGCACCTCGCGGCTCGAATCGGCACGCCGGTGGACCCGACTCCGTCTCATGCTACAATCCGAAGCGGCTGGCGGAAGGAAGGCCGTCACAATGAACCGGCCGGAGAACCAACTTTGCGAGGACGAAGATGACCACTGTTCATGCGTACGCGGCATCGAAGCCCGGCGGCACGCTGGAACCCTTCGAATACAAAGTCGGCGCGCTGCGGCCGGATGAGATCGAGATCGACATCACGGCCTGCGGCATCTGTCATTCCGATCTCTCCATGCTCGACAATGACTGGGGCATGACCAAGTACCCCATCGTTCCCGGCCACGAGGTGGTCGGCACCATCACGGCCATGGGCGATCGGGTCGAGCACCTGCGAGTCGGGCAGGTCGTGGGGCTGGGATGGTACAGCCGAAGCTGCATGACCTGTCGTCACTGCATGGCCGGCGACCACAATCTCTGTCCGTCCAACGAGCAGACGATCGTCGGGCGGCACGGCGGCTTCGCCGACAAGGTTCGCTGCGACAAGGCGTGGGCCATTCCACTGCCGGAAGGCGTGGATCCGAAGAAGGCCGGCCCGCTGTTCTGCGGAGGCATTACCGTATTCAATCCCATCGTCCAGCTCGGCATCCTGCCCACCCACCGCGTGGGCGTGGTCGGCATCGGCGGGTTGGGACATCTGGCCCTTCAGTTCCTCAATAAGTGGGGCTGCGAGGTCACCGCCTTCACGTCCAGCGAAAGCAAGGCCCGAGAGGCGATGCGCCTTGGCGCGCACAAAACCGTCGACTCCCGCTCCGACGCGGCCCTGGACGCGGTGGCCGGCACGTTCGACCTGATCCTGTCCACGGTCAACGTTCCGCTGAACTGGGACAAGTACTTCGCGGCCCTGGCTCCCCGGGGTCGGCTGCACACGGTTGGCGCCGTCCTGGAGCCGATCCCGACCGCCGCGTTTGCGCTCATCACCGCGCAGCGGTCGCTTTCCGGAAGCTCACTGGGCAGCCCCGCAACGATCGGCGATATGCTCGATTTCTGCGTGCGTCACCGCATCGAGGCGGTGACCGAGCATTTCCCCATGAGCCGGGTCAACGACGCCCTGGAGCACCTGCGGTCCGGCAAGGCCCGCTACCGGGTCGTGCTCGATCGGAACTGAACCGCCGCATCGCAAGCGCCGCCCCTGGCTGCATTCACCGGCGTAATCGCCCGCCTGCTAGTGGGCCGTCGCCGCCGGATGGTCCATGACCCCGGGATCCAACGGTGCGATCACCACGGATTCCACGTCCACCCGGCTTCCGAGAGCCGGACCGATCCCCACCGGTGAAACCACCGCGTGGTAGTCTCCGACGCCGCGATACCGCTCCTGGCCGTCGACCAGAACCTGCATCCGGCGCGGCTCGATTCGCCAGACGATGTCGTGAAATTCGCCTTTCTCAACGGCGCCCGCACCGCGAATCCCCTGAATAGCTCCCGTGGCCGGATCGTGCACGCGTAGCTCGTCCGACCGTATCTCCCAGTTAAAGATCAACTGGCCGGTTCCGAAATGGCCGTAGTACACCCGGATGTTGGCCGAATCCGTGCAGGCACGAACGCGGATTTCCAGCGGCGGACTGAACTGCTGTCCCGTCGCGATCATGGGCCGGTCCGCCTCCCGTCGTGAACCGATCTGTATCGCTCCATCCACCGGGCGCACCTCCGCCTCATTCATCGGCTGCATCGTCGGCACCAGGTTCCGGGTCGCGACCGTCACGGCCTCATGCCGCGAGAAATCCACTTTCTGGCCGTCCACGTTGACCGCCACGACAAACTCACCGCTGTTGTCAAAGTGCCAGACATCGCTTACGCCCAGCATGAACTGGCCATCGCACGGGACCTGCACCTGAAGGCTCTTTCCCACGATGAACTCACTCGATTCTCGCTCGCCGAGGATCCGCCCGATCAAAGCGCAGACACGAGAGTCGGGATCCCGGTCCGAGGGGCCGCCGGCCGGTCCCCACGGTCCGTACGCCCATTCGCCCACCGGACGCTGACACCCCTGGACGTGTCCTTCCGCCTGGATGTCGAGGGACTGGCCTTTGCGCAATGCGAGTCCCGTCCGCGTCCACTGGCGCAGGGGAGAGATCCGCAGGCGGCCGTCGGGCAGCGGCATGGCCCACAAATCGCCCGCCTCGCGAACGTCCTCGGGTTCGACCGGTTGAAGGAAACGGACGCCGGACGGGACAGACTGTCCGTGCACCTCAATCCCCGACAACGCGACGACCGCCACCATGAGTGAAAACACGCGAATACTCGCGCGCACCGTAAACCGTGACATGACAAATGTCCTCCACCAGATGAGAGGTGCTCGCCCCGCAACCGTGCGGGGCTGGAGTCCTGCTGGGCTGCAACCACGACGGCAGGTCTACGCCGGCGGCTGCTCCTCGGTTCGTTTTCCAGTTCGGTTTTCCGGAGGACAGCGATGTCGGAACGGAAAGAAAAGAGGATGGGGCACCCCGCAGGGGTTTCCGTCCTCACGAGCCCGCGCTTCCAGGCGACTGGCGCCGGCCCGCCCGCGTCGAGGCCCGGGCAATGGGACCACCGGTGCGGTCGCGGCAGGTCCGGCGGGTGCGTGTTCCCTTGGCACGCATCCCACGCAGGGCGGAGAGCGAGAACTCGGCTACATGGTCAATCAGCGTCCGCAGAGAGGGCTCGGGCACCTTGGGGAACATCCGCCGCTCCAGGTGTCCGTGATGGACCTGGAATAGACACTGCGCCAGCACGCCGGACACCGTGAGCATGAACTGCTGGTCGGAGAGGTCCGGCCGGATTTCCCGCACCACCTCCCAGAGGCGCTCGCAAGGGCGCTGCATGAGGTCCCGCATCAGCGCCAGCGCCGGTGTGGGATCCAGCAGTTCGCGGCTGACCAGCTGTCGGTGCCACTTCGGCCGCGACGGATCGAGCGCCGATGTGAGCATGGCCGAGAGAAGCTCGCGGACCCGGCCCTCCGGGGTATCGGCCCGCAGCGGCCGATTCATGGCCGCCGCCACGCCCTCGTGCGCTTGGCGCAGCACGAGGGCGTAGAGCTCGAACTTGTCGTGAAAGTGATAGTTCACCGCCGCGATGTTCGCAGATCGGAAGAGCGTCGTGTAGGGAAAGAGTGTAGGATAGGGTGTA
>CAZBFW010000325.1:0-5432 GCA_964491135.1 uncultured Phycisphaeraceae bacterium
TTGACGATTAGCTCGCTCTCGAGTTTGAAGAGGGTGGTTGCCATGTTTCGCACGCCGGCAGCGGCGAGGTAGCCCACGATTTCCGCCTCTATGGCCAGGGACACGGTGTCCTCGGCGGGTCCGGATCCGGCCCGTCCGGACAGCGATATCTTCTGCGTGTCCTCCCCCTGACAGAGCGTACCTTGCTGCGAGAATTCCCTGCCTCGGGCGAACCGCCCGGTGATCGGCGCAACCAACACCGGGACCTGGATGCCGCTCTCCGCCAGTGCCGCGACCACGGGTTCCAGCATCTGCGGCACCTTCGCCTTGGCCTCTGCGCCTTCGGCCCCCGCAACCTGGGCCTTGAGGAAATAGAACTCCGCCTGGACCGATTCCCATTCCGCGGGTGCCTGGCGCTGCGTCGCAACCAGCTCATTGAACAGCCGGTTCGCTTCGTCGACCGCGGCCGCAGGCCCGCTCATGACCACGTAATCCTCTTCCTCGCCCGTGAGGATCTGGACACCGCGGCGAGACACAATGTTCAATCCCTGCAATGCCGATTCGGACACCCACTCCGGCACGCTCAGGACCACGGTTTTCTGGGGTTCGGCCGGGGGCACGTCCATCATGGTCACCACGTCCTCGACGCTGGGGAAGAGTCGTTGCGGACCTGACACAACCAGGCTCTTGGTGGCAGGGTCGCTGGCCGCACGAACGTCCAGAGTGGACTGCACGGTCCGAGCCACGTCCTGGGGGTCCGCATGCTGCAATCGAAACACCTTCAGCATGACGGGTTCCGGCGCCTTCGGACGCTCAGACACCATGGCCGGAGCGGTGGTGACAGGACCGGGTTGACGGGCAACCACCTTGGTGTTGGGTTCCTCGGCGAGGCCGATGGGGTTCAGCAGGGCGGCGATCCAGATCAGATGAATGATGTTGACGAACATGACGTTTCTCCCTGATTGACGGTTTTAAGCGTTGTCGAGAGTCCTATTGCACGGTTGCTCCATCGGTCGATGCATTGGAGGCAAGCTTGGTGATGCGATACAGGCGAAACACGTGCACGTTTGAGGCGGAACTATCCTCGTGCACGATAAGGTAGTCTTCTTCCTGCTCTTGCGAGAGCGACACTGTCGGCACGAAAGCGTCGGGCACGGTGGGCGACTCAACCACTGGACCGCGCGACGAATCCGTGGGTTTCAACGCGGTCGTTGGCCCGGGGCGAGTGGGCTTGGCCGGACGCTGCGTGTACCAGGCCGCGCTGACTACAAGGGCGAGCATCGCGGCGAGGCCGACGGCCCTCATCGCCGGACGCCACGCCGGTCGGACCTGCGGGCGTGCGATGCTCTGCGTTGAATCTACCGACTCCGTCGCGAGCCTGAGCCGCTCCAGGGCGCCGTCGATCCGGTCCATCTCCGCGTGATACCGGCGGCACGCCTCGCACTGTTCCAGATGGTCCGTCAGTGCCTGACGATCCGCCGCGGGCAGCAGGCCGTCGCATTGGTCGTGCCAGGCATCTCTCGCTCGTTCGCAATCCATGACGTCCATCCGCATTCCGAGCGAAAGTCTCCAATCGCTCACGAAGAGCTTTGCAGCGTTCGTCGCAGTGATTCTCTTGCGTTTCGCACGTGCACCCGGGCGGTCGACTCGCTGACGCCCATCAGCTCCGCGATCCGGTCGTACGGCATTCCCTCCAGGTGACGCAGTACGATCGCCGTCTGCTGCCGCTCGGGCAGTTCCGCGATGGCGCAGCGCAGCCGGTCGAGCTCCTCGGGATCAACGGCCGCGCCTTCCGGCATTTGCGTCGTATGGAGCCGCGGCGGGTCCCCATCGCCTGTGCCTTTCGCGTGCCGCCGTCCCCGCCGGAGCAGATCATGGCATTGGCGGATGACGATCGCCTGCACCCACGCCCACAGCTTGGCCGGGTGTGCAAGCTGGTGGTCTCTCCTGGCGGCCAGGAATAGTGCCTGCTGAACCGCATCCTCGGCATCCTCCCGCGACCAGCAGAATCGATACGCCAGCCGCACAAGCTCCGCCCGGCGTGTGAGCACGGTATCCATCGTGACGGGTGCGGCCTCACCCGAAAATTCACCGGCGGTAGGCATTTGCTCCGCCGCCCCCGCACGCAGGTCGTCTGATACAGCCGTACCGGGCTTCACCGGGCTCCCCTGTTTTCACACCGAATAGACGCGGTCTGCCCTCCTGGCGTTTAGCCGCCCGCCGGAATAAGCGGCCCGGCCGCGGCCGGAGAGTGTGATCAGGCTTTGTACACGCGAGGTATAGGGAGGTTGAGGTGACGTTGAAAGCACGGAGTGGAAACGCAGGAACGCGGGAAGCACAAGAAAGCGACAGCGCGACAGAGCGAGGAAGCGACGAAGACCCGTGGGACCAGTTCTTCCTTGTGGGACCGGCTTTCCAGCCGGTCTCTGGGGGGCGAGGGGGGATCACCCTCCCGACACCCAACAGCGAGCGCCCGGGAGTTCTCAACACCGCGCATCTTTCCCATTTCACTTCGTGCCCCGGCGCGCCGTCCCGACCAGTCGGGATTCATGCCTTGCTTCAACACTTCGCGCGTACGTTTCACCTTTTGGTCCCTGCATTGCGGCTTTTGGTCAGAACATTTCGGGCGACCCCGGCCACCGGGGCAAACCAGGCAACCCGTTTTCTGCCGCATGGCGAGGCATAATCATGGGTGATCACGCGATGGGGGCCGCCAGGCGAACGCCCGGCACGATGGGCCTGAGTGACGGAAAATCCCCGAGTGCCATGGCAGATCAAACGACCTCACGGCGTCACACGATGACACTCACAACGGCTGCGGGTAAGGAGAGAGAGAACGACCCGGCAAGGCCGAGAAGGGATTCACGGCCAAGCCGGGCGGGGAAGGCCGAGAAGGGATTCACGGCCAGCCGGGCGGGGAAGGCCGAGAGAGGATTCACGGCCAAGCTGACCGGGCAAGGCCGAGAAGGGATTCACGGCCAAGCCGGGCGGGGAAGGCCGAGAGAGGATTCACGGCCAAGCCGAAAGGGGAAGGCCGAGAAAGGATTCACGGCCAAGCCGGGCGCCGGGACGCGCTCTACAGGGGCCGCACCTGCAGCGCCACGATGGTCTGGTCGTCGATGGGACGCTGGCCGGCCTCATGCGCACGAAGAGCATTGTGTACGGACTGGACCACGCATTCCGGCTCGCCGCCGCATTGAGACAGCGCGCGCTCAATGCCCGAGTCGCCGAAGCGCTGCCTGGCCGGGTTGACCGCGTCGGGGATTCCATCGGTATAGAGCACCAGCGTCTGACCCGGCGCGAGCCGGATCGTGGTTTCTTCGTATCGCAAATCCTGGTCCACGCACAGCGGCAAGCCGCCGACCGCGTTCAGGCGGACCAGCGGTTCGTCCGGTGTCGCGCCCTTGAGAATGGGCGGGCAATGCCCGGCCCGGGCATACGTGAACGTCAGATCACGCGGATGGAAGAAGCCGAGCACCGCCGTGACAAACGACGCCTCGACCCGCTTGGCATACAGATGACGGTTCACGTGGCCCAGCACTTCCGAGGGACTGGCCGTCCGCCCGGGATACGAGTGCAGAATCGCGTGCAGCATCGCCACGACCACGGCGCCGGCCGGCCCGTGCCCGGAGGCGTCGGCGATGACGATGCACCAGGGATCGTTGGGGTCCGGCTGAGACCGGCCGGGATCCGGATCGATGGGCAGCATGTCGTAGTAGTCGCCGCCCGCCCGGTCATAGGTCTGGTAGCCGGCCGCGATGGACAGCCGTGGGATCTGCGGCATCGACTGCGGCAGCATGGCCAACTGGATCTTCGCGATACGGTCGATCTCGCTCTCGATCCAGCGGTTGGCCTGCCGAAGCTGATCGGCCACCCGGAGGTTGGCCATGACGGCGCCGAACAGGCTGGAGCGAATGACCAGTTCCTCCAGGCTGCGGTCGCTGAACGCATCCTCCTTGTCGGAGAACACGATGGACCAGCCGCAGATCTCGCCTTCGTCCATCCTCGGCGCGAGCATCGCGGAGCGGGCGCCGGCGAGGTGCGTGCCAGCCACGGGATCGCCGTCCATGCGGAGCCCGCGGACGATTCGAGGTTCCGGCGTGGCGATGAGATCACCGAGTGCTCCGCCGTGCTGCACGGGCGCGGGCTTCGTGCCCGCGGGCCTGCCTGGCGTGATGTCCTCGCCGGCCTCGTTGACCAGCCGCTCGATGCGGTATGCGCCGGGCGCCAGGTTCCGAACGTCAAGGCTGCACGTGGCATACGGGCGGCAGGCCCTCTTCAATCCATCCACGTAGATGTCCAACGCCTGTTGCGAGCGCGAGGCCCGCGTGAGCGCGGACACCATCTCCATCAGCATGGGAATACGCGACGGGTCCTGTTCCGAAGCTTGCGTCATGACTGCACGCGCTCGGCGTTATTCGCCGAGTACGAGTATAAGTCCGATAACAGCTCCAGTCGATACTACCGAATCGAGAGAATCGGAGCAGGGGACGCGCACGTCGTATTGAAGTCGCATCGAGCACTTGCTACAATGAAGCCGTTAAGGCGGGATAGGGGTGCCCGCTGCGTTCTGGCAAGAGAGAGCGTGGAGACCTTCATTCACAAGGTCCGGCGCTCTTTTTTGTTGACCTGACGTCAAACCGGCATCCTGTCTGAACATCGCCTGGCGGAGTGGCCGGACGCGGCTCTTTCGCATGTTCGGAGTCTCCCGGATATCGAGGGGACTCCGACGCCGCGCCGGCCATTGGGGGATGAAACATCTGGAGTGAGGTTGGTGCACTGTGCTGTCGGCCGGAGGACGTCGGCGGCGAGAGAATCACGCATGGATGCCGCTTTGGGAGGCGCATTCTCACCGGGAGGAAGACAACATGACGCGCGCGAGGTTTGCTTACTACGGACTGGGTGTACTCTTGATCGCGGCGTTTGGCGGGCCACCGGCCTACGGTGCGGCCATTCATACGGTTTCAGGTTTCTCTGCAACCGGTGATCCCGTAGACTTCACGGCCCAGTTGACGATTTCAGGCGACGTGCTGACGGTGCAACTCTCCAACAACTCGGCGGCGCCCAGCACAAGCCCTGACGATCTGCTGACAAGCTACTTCTTTGACATCGTGGATGGCGGTGGCAACCGACCCTCACTGGCCTACGTCGATGCGGTGGGAGATGTCTGGTTGACCGACAAGTCCGCGCCCGACGTCTTGCAGATCGCCAACGCGAATGTCAAGGCGGTCAGCCCCGGAGACGACTCGTGGGAGTTTCGCCCGATGGATCCGGCGCTGAGCCCGTTCCTTGGTTTCGGCGTTGGCACGGTCGGGAACGCCTACTTGGATCCCAACAACTTCCACGGCAACATTGTGGATGGCTTCGATTATTCCATCTATGCGGGCGACGTGAGCACCACGAGCATCGATAGATCGGAAGAGCGTCGTGTAGGGAAAGAGTGTAGGATAGGG
>CAZBFW010000326.1:0-5407 GCA_964491135.1 uncultured Phycisphaeraceae bacterium
CACCCTATCCTACACTCTTTCCCTACACGACGCTCTTCCGATCTCCATTCCGCAGAGCAGCTCTGCGCGGGTACGCCCTGTTTGCGCCAATCATCGCATTGTGGGGCATGCTCGGCTGCGGAGCCTCCGTACAACCGGACCCGCCCACGTCGTTTGTCGGCACTGGTTCGTCCGTCTCTTCCGCCGTCCATGCGGACGGTATATCCGAGAGGACGGAGCAGGCACTCATCGTCGCTCCTGCACTCCTGCAGACCGGCCGGCGTGAGGAAAGGCCGGCGTTCGACACCACTCCGTTTGAAAACGCCCAAACGGTCATCCCAAATGAGAACGCGCCGGTGGCCGTTCAAGGACTTCTGGGTTCGGGCGAAGATGTGCTGGTCTGGAACCTGGGCCCCGCCGATATCGGCGAGAGCCTGACCGTTCGGCAGATTGACGCCATCGACGGCTATGCCAAGACCGCGTTCTTCGACGAAGACCTCGACATCGTGCAGATCGGCGTGCTCCGCAACCCCATTGCTTTCCCGGACCACGCCCAGGTCGCGTGCAGCACTGCCACACCAACCAGCGTCCTGTACGTGGCGGTCTGTGCGAAGGCCGAATTCACACCCTTGGTCATCCACCTTGAAATCGATCGCCAACCGGGTGCTGCTCGCCGCGCCCAGGCCGCGCCCTTCGTCGTGTTGAACTTTGACGGCGCCGAGGAAATCCGCCTGGGTACGCGAACAGGCATACGCATCACGCCGTTCCGAGCCGAAGACGTCAGCAACCGTTTCCTGGGCCGCACGACCGCCCTTCGAGGCCTGATTCATGACGCCGTACAGCGGGACTTTGAGGAGTGCGGCGTTCCCGTGTTCGACCTTGCGACGGCAAACCCGAACGACCCGGATGCTCTGGTCGTTCACCTGGGTCGGCTGGACCTGGACGGTCTGGGCGCCGCCGCGTCGCAGGCCGTGGTGAACACTGTTGCGTTCTCTCTTCTCGAACCCCTGGCACCCACCCAGGCGGAACTCGCCCAGGCCATCGCCAACGTCGTGAGCCACGAGACCGGCCATCTCCTGGGCCTGAATCACACCCTGGACCCCGCGGACATCATGAACCCGACCGCCAACCCGGCGGACCTGCTCATCGACCAGACTTTCCGTCACGCCCCCCTTGACCCGCTGGTCTTCCCCATCGGCGCTCAGGACGGGGCGAAATGGATCGCGGCCTGCGCAGGTACGGCCGCGGACATCCATGCATCCGGCCGATAGTCGGGCCTTTCATGAATAAACGACGCCCGATCGCGAATACCCATCCGGAATGGTATGATGCACCTCCCGGATCGGAGTCTGCCATGGCGAGGGCTCTGGGCAAAGTGACTCGTGGCCTCGTTCTGGTCTTGGCCTGGGTGTTTATCCTGCTCTCAATCGTCGGCGTGCTGGTGTGTGCCGCCTTCATGGTCAGGTCCGGCGGCGACCAACGGGCCGAGTTCATCGGCCTGAAGTATCACGTAGGGACGGCTTATGAGGGTCTCTCCGGCGTTCTGTTGGCTGTCGGCGAGGCAGTCGCTCTGATCACCTGCCTGCTTCTGAGCCTGTCCCACCGTTCGACCCCGCGCCGTATCGGGCACACCGGCCTCTTCGCCTGGGTATCCCTTTGCCTGGGAAACGCGATGTGCTCCTTTGAAGGCGCCCATTTTGCCGTGACCGGTCTCATCGCCGCCCTCGGCATCTTCTGGCTCTGCATCGTTCTGCGCGCCATCTGGTACTGGACGCCGCCGGCGCTCGCAGCCCCACGGTCCCGCCCCGCCTGAGTCGTCCGGGACCGCGCCTCGCGGCACACTCAGGTCTCCCCAATCCAAGCCCATAGTGGTACCATGAGCTCGCGAAGTGCTGATTCTCCGTCGTGCCATCCCGCCGTTGCGTCCGGCGCGCGGGCCGGCGCAGCCTGAACGGGAGACTGATCATGTGCCAATGGACCATCCGCAGCGCCTGCATACTCGCATTCCTGGGCTTCCCGGCCCCCGGCTTCAGTCAGAGCGGAGACGTTCGTGGCGTGCATGACCCGGTTCTCATCAAACAGAACGATACGTACTACCTGTTCTCCAGTGGTCCCGGCGTACCGATCCACCGTTCGAAGGACCTTCTGCATTGGGAAAGAGCCGGCCGCGTATTCACGGAGGACGTGCCGGAATGGGCCCGGACGGAGGTGCCACAGGCAAGGGACGTCTGGGCACCGGACATCTCCCTTTACCGCGGGCAATACCAGCTCTACTACTCCATTTCCACGCTCGGAAGCCGCCGCTCCTGCATCGGACTGGCCACGAACCGGACGCTCGATCCAACTTCCGTTGATTACCGATGGGTCGACCAGGGGAAAGTCCTCGAGACGTTTCCGGAAACGGCAGACTACAACGCAATCGACCCCAACTTTGTGCTGGATCAGGAGGGCCGGCCCTGGTTGGTCTTCGGCTCCTACTGGTCCGGCATCAAGCTGACTGGCCTGGACGCTCAGACGGGGAAACCACCCGCCGGCGACCCCGGCCTCGGCGCCCTGGCCGCCCGCCCGCGTGAGAAGGCGATCGAAGGGGCGTTCCTCGTGCACAAGAAGGATCATTACTATTTGTTCGTGTCGTTTGACCGGTGCGGCCGCGGGATCGCCAGCAACTACCGCATCATGGTCGGCCGCTCCCCCGACATCACCGGCCCGTACGTCGACATCGACGGGCGTCCGATGCTTGAAGGTGGGGGCACTTCGGTGCTGGCCGGTTATGACGAATGTCGCGGCCCCGGGCACAACGGAATCCTGCTGGGGGCCGACGGCGACTGGCTGGTCCATCACATGTACGACGCCGGCGCCAAGGGCGTGCCAACACTCCAGGTCCGCCCGCTGCACTGGTCATCGAACGGCTGGCCCGTGGTGGGCGAACCGGTCAATGAGGCCACGCTGGCTCGGCCCGCCATCCAGGAGTCTGATCTGCTCGGCGCCTGGAAACACTCGGTCAACTTCGGCGCATACGAGTACTTTGAGCTGCTTCCGAATGGACGGATGAACACCGCGGTGGATGAAGCCTCCTGGACGCTGGACGGCTCACGGCTTCGCCTGCGCTGGCCCGATCCGGGTGCGCCGGAGGGCGCGTGGATTGACACGTGTTTCCTGGCGCCGGACGGCAAATCCTACGTCGGACGCAACCAGCTTGGATTGGTCATCCGAGGCATTCGATAACGGTGATCCGCAACTTGGAACAAGATGCCTCACCGTTGGGACCGATCCGAGCACGATTCCGGAGCAACGGATCGTCTTTTCGTGTCGGACACAATGTTTGCACAGGGTTCGGAGACAAGCCCCATGAAACTCATCCTCTCACTTGGCATCGTCGGTACGTTAACCGGGTGCATGGCAAACGTTCGTCCCGCCCCGCAATGGATCGCGCCGCGCGGGGCCGATACGGTCCCCACGTCGCAGGCGGCAAAGGGGATATCAGCCGCCTCGTGTCCCATGCTGCGGGCCGAATTTCGCGTCGACGGCAAGCCGACCCGAGCCACCGTGCGGGTCATCGGACTTGGACACTATGAGCTTCGCCTGAACGGCCACGTCGTCGGCGATACTCTGCTGAACCAGGCCTGGTCGCAGTATGACAAGACTCTGTTCTGGCAGGAGTTCGATATCAGCCCGTGGATTCAGACGGGAACGAACGCCTGGGGCGTCTTGCTCGGCAACTCGTTCTGGCACGTCGCATCGCCCAACGACCCGGGCCGCTTCGCCAAGACCGATGCCATGCCCGACTTCTCGAACGGACAGCCCTACCTGCTCTGGCTGGAAGCCCGGGTTCGAACCGCCGATGGCCGGGAAACCGTGGTGACCAGCGACGCTGGCTGGAAATGGACTGATGGGCCGCTCACGTTCTCGCACATTTACGCCGGCGAGGACTACGACGCCACCCGCGAGCTGCCCGGATGGGACCGACCCGGGTTCGACGACCGCTCCTGGCGCCCGACGGCCGTTTGCGACGCCCCGCCGGCCAAACTCGAGCCGCTCAAATGCCCGGGGCTGAAGGCGTTTGAAACGTTCAAGCCCGTGGAGATTCGCGAGCCCGCGCCCGGCGTATTCACATACGTGTTCCCGCAGAACTGCTCGGCCCTCCTGCGCTTCACGGTGGAGGGGCCTCGCGGCAGCACCATCCGCTTCAAGCCGTGTGAGTACATGGATGAATCCGGGCGGGTGCGCTTTACGTACACCTGGGGCACGGGAAAGGACATCTGGCACGACTACACGCTCCGCGGCGGTGGGCCGGAGTCGCACCAGACGATCTTCTGCTACGTCGGCTGCCAGTATGTGGAGGTCACCGGCGCCGTTCCGGAAGGCGGACCCAATCCTGACGGTCTGCCCGTCATCAAGAAGCTGGACCTCGTGCACGTGCGGACGGCCAATCGCATCGCCGGTGAGTTCACCTGTTCCAGCCCGCTGCAGAACGCCGCCCAACGCCTGGTCGACTGGTCCATCCGCTCGAACATGAGCTATGTCGCCACCGATTGCCCCCATCGCGAGAAGAACGGCTGGCAAGAGCAGAACTGGCACATGGCCCGCGCGATGGCCTATCGCTTCGACATCCACGACTGGTACGTGAAGATTGCTCGTGACCTGCGCGACACGCAGTTGCCCGAGGGCCATATGCCCACGAACTGCCCGAACTACCTGGTCGGCATCCCGCCGCACGGGTTCTGGAACGAGGCCCCGGAATGGGGGATCGCCGGCGTCCTCGTGCCATGGCATCTGTACGAGTGGTACGGTGATCGCGAAGCCCTGGCCGACGCTTTCGAGAGCATGAAGCGATACGTGGATTACCTTTCCTCCACCGCCCGCGACGGCGTCATCACGAGCAACCTGGGCGACTGGTATGATTACGGACACGGCAAGGGCGACGGGCCATCCCAGTGGACGCCGGCCGAAGTCAGCGCGACGGCCATCTGGGCGCTGGGCGCGTCCACGGTGGCCCGCGCGGCCGACGTGCTGAACCGTCGCGAAGATGCAGCACAGTACCGCGCCCTGTTCGGCCGCATCCGCGACACGTTCCAGCAGCGGTTCTGGGACGCCGAGTCCAAGACCGTCCGCAACAACGGATCGTGCCAGGCCGGCAACGCCGCTGCCCTCTGCATCGACCTGATCCCGGAGACGGACCGGCCGGCCGCCCTTCAAAAGATTGTCGACGACCTCGCCGCCCGGGGCTGGCAACAGACCACCGGCGAAGTGCTCCAGGTCTTCCTGGTCCGTGCCCTGTCCGAAGCGGGTCGAGCCGATGCGCTGCACAAGGTGTACGCCCGCGAGGATCGGGGCAGCTACGGGTACATGGTGAAACAGGGGCTCACGACGCTCCCGGAGAGCTGGGACGCCCGGCCCGGCACCGGCAACAGCATGAATCACTTCATGC
>CAZBFW010000327.1:0-5401 GCA_964491135.1 uncultured Phycisphaeraceae bacterium
TGTGTCCAACCCGCCCGTGGGAATCAATGCCCGAATCCGTTCCATGAACCTCTGGTAGAACCGCAGGTTGTGAATGGATGCCAGGATCGGTCCCAGCATCTCGCCGGTGACAAACAGGTGGCGGATGTACCCCAGAGTGAAATGCCGGCAAGCATAACAGTCGCAGCCGTCCTCCATGGGGTGATCGGCCATGGCGTACTGCTGGTTGCGCAGCTTGAGCGGACCGCCGGCGGTGAAGGCGTACGCGTTGCGACCGTTCCGCGTCGGCAGGACGCAGTCGAACATGTCCACGCCGAGGCGAACCGCCTCGTAGATATCGCGCGGCGTACCCACCCCCATGAGATAACGAGGCTTTGCCGGGGGGAGCAGGGCGGTGGTCTGCGCCAGAGTGGTCATCATCTCCTCATGCGATTCGCCCACGGAGAGGCCGCCGACGGCGTAACCGTCAAAGCCGATATCCAGCAGGGCGGCGGCGCAACGCTGGCGCAGGTCGGAATGGAGCCCCCCCTGTACGATGCCGAAGAGCCACTGATCGTCGCGGCCATGCGAGTCACGGGAGATGCGGGCCCAGTGAATGGTTCGTCGGACGGCCGCCTCCACGACGTCCCGCGGACTGGGCAGGGGCGGACACTGGTCGAAGGCCATGATGATGTCGGCACCCAGCTTGTTCTGAATGGAAGTGGCCGAGCGGGGATCCAGACGGAGTCGGGCCCCGTCCACGTGCGATTGGAAGTCGACGCCCTCGTCGTCAATGCGGTTGATCTTGGCCAGGGAGAAGACCTGAAACCCTCCGCTGTCCGTGAGCACGGGGCCTGCCCAGCCGCTGAACGCCGCCACGCCGCCCAGGGCGGCCACGGTGTCTTCACCGGGGCGAAGGTGGAGGTGATACGTGTTGGCCAGCACAATCTGGACGCCTGCAGCCCGCACCTGGTCCGGCGTGACGCCCTTGACCGAGCCGGCGGTACCGACGGGCATGAAGGCGGGCGTCTCGATCACGCCGTGGGGTGTGGTGAGACGTCCGCGCCGTGCGGCGCTGTCGGGGTCGCGTGCGAGCTGTTCGAAGGCAAACATGGCGGGCATGGTACTCTCGATGGGCCGGCGGGGCCAGCAAGGGCCGAGCCACGCGGCAGCCCCCTTACCTATTGTCCGGAAAACAGTTAGAATGCCCGGGTGGACGAAAATGCGGGATTCGTCGCCCGGATGAACGGCACGCCGGCCGATCGATGCAGAGCCTGCAGTATCCTACCGGGACGATCCGCGTGGCCCAATCCCAGGGAGCGAGCGGTGCCTTATCGAAACATGAGTCTGGAGGATTTCGCCCGGCACGTGGGCATGGACGCGCGGGAGGTGCGTAAGCTGGCCGACCGGGGAAAGCTCCCGGGGCAGAAGGTGGGGGGCGAGTGGCGGTTCAACCGGGCGCGGGTCACGGAATGGCTGCAGCAGGAGATGCCCTCGCTGGATTCGGAACGGCTGATCGAGATTGAGCGGGCGATGGAAGCCGTGAGAGAGGATTCGTCAGAGGCCGTGTCCGTCCCCGGGGACATGATCGTGACGGACCTGATCGGGCTGGAGGGGATCGCCGTGTCGCTGCCGGCGAATACGAAGTCATCCGTGCTGCGAGAGCTGGTCAAGTTGGCGGAGAAGACGGGGCTGCTGTACGACGGCGAGGGGCTGCTGGAGGCCCTGGAGGCGAGGGAGTCGCTGTGCTCCACGGCGATGCCGATGGACGTGGCCCTCCCGCACCCGCGCCAGCCCATGCCGTACGTGTCCGCCGAGCCGTTGATTTGCGTCGGCCGAATCCCGCGTGGCATCGGATTCGGCGCGTCGGACGGCAAGCTGACGCATCTGTTCTTCCTGATCTGCTGTCACGATGATCGGCACCATCTTCGGGTCCTGGCTCGACTGGTGCGCATCCTTTCCGAAGACATCATCGCGTCGCTCTTGAGTGTCGAGACTCGCGAAGAGCTTCTGCAGGTCCTGATTGACAAGGAGACGCAGGTGATTGCCGAGATGCGGTAGCGGGTTGGGGTGGCTTGACAAGTTTCTCAGGGGGTGCTCGGCGACCGGCCTGTGATCCAGGCGAGGGCGGCGATGCAGAGCCCCAGGGCGCGGGCAAAGGCGCGGACGAAGCTCATCGGTGCGAAGAGGAGGAAACGCAGCTTTCTGGTGCGAAGAACGAGCCGCAATGTCATGGGCAGTTGCGACAAGACAAGCAGGACGGCGAGGGCCGCGGGGGCGATCCAACCTCCCTTCAACAGAAGCACGGGAAGCGAAAGGAGCGAGAGAGCGGCCAAAGGCGGCTGCGCGTTGTCGGAAAGGCGGCTGTAGGAGTCGCCGGTGGCGGGGGCGGTGTGCCGCAAGTGGAGCCAGAACCGCCAATAGCCCTGCTGCGCCTGTGCCCGCAGATAGCGACGGCACGTCACGGGATGGAAGTGCTTCACGCGTGAGTTGACTTCAAAGGCAAGCTTGTGGCCGGCTTCGACGATGCGCCAGGCCAGGTCTGCGTCCTGGCCCCGGAGATAGCGTTCATCGAAACCCTGGACCTGCTCCAACACAGTGCGACGGTAGATGACATTGAAGGTCGCGAGGAAGTTCACACGTGGCGGCATTGCGATGTGGCGTTCGACGATTTCCTCGTGGATCAGGCAGGCCAGAAGAGAGTCGGGATTCATGTTGCCGTAGCTGCCGCCCACCCCCGCCACGCTCGCGTCATCCAGGTGAGGCAGAAGCTTCTGCAGCGCATCAGGCTCGGCCACGCAATCGGCGTCCATGAACCAGACGAGGCCCTCGGTGGCGGCTCGCCAGCCGACGTTGCGGGCGCCGCCCCGCCCGGCATGATTGCGGTGGATGCACGTGACCGGAAACTCCGCGGCGATGTCCGGCGTTGCGTCCGTTGAGCCGTCATCCACCACGATGATTCGCGAGAGCTGCCCCTGCTCGAGCAACGGGGCGGTGGAGCCGAGGCATTGGCGCAGGGTTGTCGCCGCGTTGTAGGCCGGTATGACGAGGCACACGCTGCCAGACACAACCGTCGTCTCCGTCCGCCTCGTGTACCAGGGTCAGAGCCCGGGACGGGGCGAAGCCCTGATGGTACGGCCTCGCCCGAGCCGTTTCCACCCGCTGCGCCATCAACCGAGTTTCCCGGGACCGGTTGCCGCCCGCGGTCGTGGCTAGCGCGAGGCCGGGGACTGGATGGCCGAGGTGAGCCTGCCGGGTATACTTGGGCACAGGACTTCTTGCGGTTCGGGAGGATGCCGGCCGCAGGACTGATGAGGCAGTCTGACATGGCCAGACGACGACAGAAGCGTTCAGGGGAGTCCGGCACCCCACCCGCGCCACCGCAGCCGGCTCCTGACAGGCGCCGTTTTTCCTGGTTTCGATCCCACGCGGCAGCAACGGGCGTCCTGTGCCTGGCGGTGCTCGTCGTATGGTGGGCACAACGGCCGGTCAGCGTGTGGGACCTCAATAGCGACATGCACAACATCTGTGCCGTCGCGGCTGGCAGGGCCGACCCCGGGAGATACGCTTGCGACCCGTACCTCGGTGACCGCGCTCGCCTGGATCGGTACATTCCCTTCTATGTGGGCCTGGTGCAGGCGGCGCGGTGGATGGCCGGGGGGTATCCGGAGGGCGTCTGGCTTTTGGTTCTGCCCACAGCACTCCTCTTTGCCGGCGGGTGTTACCTTCTGTTCTGGCGGTTTACGGGCAGCCGCCTCGTGGGTGTGGGTTTCGCGCTGGCGTTCACGTTTGCACGGATCTGGTTCCAGCTCGGTGAGAAATGGAGCATGTGCGAGGCCTGGGGTGTGATGCCGCGCACCCAGTACACGGCCTTTGTCCCGTGGCTGGTGCTGGCGATGTGGGAAGTCCGGCATCGGGCGCGATGGTGGCCGGCCGTGGCGGCCCTGGCGAGCGTGCTGATCTACTTGTACCCGCTAAGCGCGCCGGTGTGGGGCGTGGCGATCTGGAGCGGCCTGGTGCTGGCCGGCGGAGACGGCGTTCGGCTTCGGAGTCGGATTCGGTGGGGGGCCATCGCGGGTGTGGCGGCGCTGCTGGTGGCCTCGCCGGTGCTCTACGGGCAACTTCGCTTGCGTCTGCCTTCCTCGAAGCGCCAGGTGGAGCGGCCGGAGATGTTGAGCGAGGGCGCCAAGCAGACGCTGGCCAGGCAGGCTGCCGAGAAGGCGGCCCAGGCCGAGGAGCTTCAGGCGCTTCGCGAGTCCCGGTACTCACCCGGCCTGATGAACCTGAGGGAGGGGTTCGGGCTGGTTTGGCAGGATATCGCGGGCGACCGGAAGCCACCGTATCGGCATCGTTGGATGGCGGTTTGGGGAGTGTTGTGGGCGATGGCGGGCATCGGGCTGGGGGTGTGGCATCGACCTTCTCGGCGGGCGCTATTCATGGTGGGCGTTGCCTTGGGTGCGTTCGCCTTGGTTACGGTGGTGGTGCCGCTGGTGGAGGGTATTCGGGCGAGCGGGGCGGGCCGGAAGCCGATGTGGTATGACCTGGCCCGGGGCATCCGATTCTGGCCGTTCTGGCTGGCGGTGGTGGGGGCGGCTGGGTTTGGGATTCTGCGATCGTGGTCGGCGGACCGTCGGTGGGGTTTGCGCTGGGGCCTGGCGCGGCTGGTGCCGGTTCTGGCCGTCGGAACGGTGTGGGCGGCCTTCTGGCTGCAGATCACTGATGGGGCCGGGCAGTATTTCGGGCGTGATTCGCGTGAGCGAGCGAAGCGGGCCGCGGGGGCGGCCGAGGTGATCGCGTTCATTCGGGGTCACACGGCGGAAGACGCACCGTTTGCCATTTCGGGGAACACGTCTTTCCAGCAGCGGAACGACTTCTGGCTGCGGCACACGCCGGGCCGGCCCGTGGTGCATTCGTGGAAGGAGGGCACGATGCTCAGCCACAACTACAAGGCAGCCGTTGCATGGAAGAAGCGGGAGGAGCAGGAGGGGGGACTGCGTTCACGCGACGTGCAGCTCCTTTACGCGTGGCGGGGGTTGGCCGCGAAGGGCAATCAGATGGCGCCGGAGGACCGGGACCGGATGCGGGCCGCGCTGGTGGCCGCGGCGGAGGCGCTTTGGCGCGACAAGCTGCGGGTCTGGCAGGAGTGGGGAGCGGCGTATGCGCTGCAGCCCGCGTGGAGCCGGCCGCCGCGGCCGATTTCGGTGGAGTTCGAGAACGACTACTGGTACGTGGCGCGGATCCCGAAGCCTGCGGGGCCGTCGGGGCCGGTTGAGCCTGAGTAGCGTCACGCCGGGGTCGGAATCACGTTCGATGGGCGTTTTGGGGCGGGCCTTCGCGGGGAAGTCGAACGCGCTGGAGGCCATGCTTTCGCGTGCGCAGACGGATGTACTCGCCAACGTAACCCACCAGGCGAGCGTGGTAGAATGCGATGACGAGCGGGAGG
>CAZBFW010000328.1:0-5400 GCA_964491135.1 uncultured Phycisphaeraceae bacterium
CACCCTATCCTACACTCTTTCCCTACACGACGCTCTTCCGATCTCCGCGGCGGGCTCCGTGCGGGCGGCCCTGGCGCGGCAGCTCGGTCTTTCCGAAGACTCCGATCCGGTGCGGTGTATGGACTGGTTGGGCCTCTGTGGCGAAGACCCGGTTCCTCTGCGGCAGGGGAGCCCACTGGAGGTGCTGGCCGCCCGGATGCAGGCCCGCATGACCTACCGACCCGGTGAGCGGGACATGATTGTCCTGCGGCACGTGTTCTGTGTGGAGAATCCGGACGGCTCGTGCGAACAGATCACCGCCACCCTCACGGAATTCGGCACGCCCCACGGCGACAGCGCCATGTCACGCACGGTCGGCCTGCCGGTGGCCATCGGGGCCCGCCTGGTGGCGGAGGAACGGATCACCGGCATCGGCGTTCAAATTCCGGTCGCCCCCCACGTGTATGCACCCGTGCTGGCCGCCCTGGAGGGGCTGGGAATCCGCCTGGGCGAGCAGTGCCGGCCCACATGACCCGCGACCCCGATTGATTGAACGACCGCGCCACCGGTATACTCTCATGGAAGGTTTCGCGGTGGTTGCCGGGCACGTCCGCAGCCTGTCATAGATCATTGTGCGGTGACATTCATCCGTTTCATCGCCCGGCCTGTGGCGCAGTCACTCGCGCCCGAGGAGTTGTACCATGTTCCTTCATTTCCTGCGTGTGGTGTTTGTATTGGCCCTGGCGGCGGTCGGAATGCGGTTCATCGCGGGAGACGACGCTCAGAGCGGAACGTTCGACCTTCTGGCACGGAACAAGGACCTTATCCTGATGACCTGCCTGGGCCTGGCTCTAGTGGTCATCGCCATTGACATCTTCATTCCCCGCAAGTCGCTGGGGGCGATTTCCGGCCTGTTCTTCGGGCTGGTGGTGGGGATGGTGGTGTCGGTCGGGCTCTCCATGATCGTGGACCTGGTGGTGGAATCCACGGCCACGTTCTCCAACCTGCGCGTTCCGGTGTTCGCCGACGCGCCGGTGGAACAGCAGGTCCTGGTTCCGGACGAGCGCACGGGTCGGCTCAAGCCGGAGTCGCGCCAGGTCATTGAGAAGCGGCTGATCGGGTACCAGAACCATCCGGTGCTCGGTGCCATCAAGCTGATGATCGGGGTGATCTGCTGCTACCTGACCACAAGCTTCATTCTCCAGACCAAGGACGACGTTCGGTTCGTCATCCCGTACGTGGAGTTTGCCAAGCAGACCAAGGGGGCCCGACCCTTCATCCTGGACACGTCGGTGCTGATCGACGGTCGGATCGCGGACGTGGCCGACGCCCGCCTGCTCGAGTCGGAGCTGATCGTGCCCCGATTCGTCCTGCGCGAGCTCCAAACCATCGCGGACAGCGGAGACAAGTTGAAACGGACCCGCGGCCGGCGAGGGCTGGATATGCTCTTCAAGCTGCAGTCCAACGAGCGGATCGACATCAAGATCCTCGACGTGGAGGTGGATCGCGGCGACAGCACCAAGGGTGTGGATGAGCTGCTCGTGGAGCTGGCCGACCAGCTCAACGGACGAGTCGTCACCAATGACTACAACCTCAACAAGGTCGCCCAGGTCCGCGGGGTGACCGTCATCAACCTGAACGACCTGGCCACCGCCCTGCGTCCCGTCTTTCTGCCCGGCGAAGGGTTGGACGTGCGGATCATCCGGCCGGGCGAGGAGGCCGGTCAGGGCGTGGGCTACCTGGACGACGGCACCATGGTGGTCGCGGAAGGCGGCCGCGAGCACATCGGCCAGAGCATCCACATCACGGTGACCAGCGTGCTGCAGAACTCCGCGGGGCGCATGATTTTCGGCCGGATGGACGGCATCAGCGCTCCGGTCCGCCGCACGGCTCGGTCCCCGCGCGACGCCTGATCACCCGTTGCCTCGGCAGCCTTTCGGAGTAGACTTGCAGACAGCGGGTCCGCACGGATGGAGGGCACACCCATGGCCAAGTACGCGGTGATCATCCCCGCCGCCGGCAAGGGCGAGCGGTTCGGCGGCAGTGAGAACAAGATCTTCGCGAAGCTGGACGGACGGCCCATCTTCCTCCGCACGCTGGAGCTGTTCATCAACCGGGAGGACGTGTGCCAGACCATCCTGGTGGTATCGGGCGGGGACATGACGGAGATGAAGTCCCGGTACGGAGCCAACCTGGGCTTCATGGGCGTGCAAATTGCGGAAGGCGGGGCCCGCCGGTTTGACTCGGTGCGCAGCGCCTTGGCCGCCGTGCGGGAGGATGCGGAGTTCATCGCCGTTCACGACGCGGTCCGCCCGTGCGCCAGCAGCGGCATGATTGACGCGGTCTTCGCCGAGGCCGCCAAGACCGGGGCCGCCATTCTTGCCGCCCCGCTGCACGGCACGATCAAGCGGGTGAGCGAGTCCGGCGTCATCGACGCCACCGTGCCCCGGGAGAGCCTCTACGAGGCCCAGACGCCGCAGGTCTTCCGCCGCGACCTGCTGCAGGACGCGTACGCAAACGCGCCGGAAGACGCCCAGGGCATCACCGACGACGCCCTGCTCGTGGAACGGATGGGACACCCCGTGTCCGTTGTGAAATCCGACCCGTCCAACCTGAAGATCACGGCCCGTGAGGACGTCACCCTGGCCAACGCCATTCTCAAGGCCCGCCCCGCGGTCAAGCCCGTCCGCAAGCTCGGCGCCTTCGAAGAGGCCCAGTGGTAACCCGACCGTTCCGCCTCTTGATTCGCAGCCGCCCCGCCGCTCTAATCAGTTGCGCGCGGGTCGATGGATACGCCGTTTCAAGCGCGGGAGATACACCATGTTTCGCCTGATCCCACTTGGGTTGACCGCCGGCTGGATGATCGCGTTCGTAACCGGCTGCAACACGGACCCCCTTTGGGTGAGCAAGAAGGACCGGATGGGACCCATCAGCCAGGCGGGGCCGACGGTGGAAGGAAAGCGGCTGGGCATTGCGCCCACGGAGCGAGAAGAGAACCTGATTGAAGACGTGGTGATGGACCGCGCCCGATACCATCAGGCTCTGATCGCCCTGCGCAACTACTACCACCGCACCGGCAACAACAACAAGTACCGGTGGGCCAGGCAGGAAATCGCGTCCCTGACCGGGATTGCGCCGCATGGCCAGGTGGAGGTGGAACTGGCCGCCGCTGAGCAGGAAGTGGACCTGGTGGAGCTGGTCATCGTCGCACGCCGGCAGTATCGGCAGTCGCTCAGAGACCTGCTCGACTTCTACCAGGGTCTGGGCGACCCGGTGAAGATCCAGTGGGCGGAGCAGGAACTGGCCGACGCCCGCAACATCCAGGAGTTCCTGTACCTGTTCGAGGCGGAAGTGGCCGGTGAGTGGCTGCGGCCCACCAACTCCATTCCCGATGCCGACGCGCTGTATGCCCGGGCCCTGGCCCGCATGAGGGAAGGCGGCCACGGCGTCATCCTGTTGTACCGCGAGGGCATCATGCTGGACGCCCTGGAGATGTTCCAAAGGCTGATCCGCGTGTATCCCACCAGCGACAAGATCGACGAGGCCGCCTTCTACCTCGGCGAAATCCACAAGGAGTACATGAAAGACCAGGAGGACATCGCCGTACGGTGGTACGAGCGAGCGTGGACCTGGAACCCGAACATCAGCCTGCCGGCCCGGTTCCAGGCCGCGGTCATTACGGACTATCGAATGCACAACCGCGCCAGGGCCCTGGAGCTGTACCACGCCGTGCTGAAGCACGAAACGTTCGACGCGTCCAACGTGCGTTTCGCCACGCAACGCATCGAGCAGTTGAGCCGGGAAATGGACGCCGTGGCGCGGTGAATCCGGGGACGGTATGCCCCTTGCCCATGCGACGTGATATCCTCATTCCGGCCTTGACGCTGCCGGTCCTGCTGTCCGGGTGCGGCCTGTTCGACTGGCCTCTGAGTGATGGCACGAGTTCGCTGCTCGGATCCGCCTCGTTCGTGATTCGAGGCCAGATGGAGATCGAGCAAGGGGCCCGCGGCCCCTGCCCCGTGTTCCTCGCGGAAACCGGCCTGATCTACCACCTCTTCCAGCACCCCAGTCTCCCCAACGACGAGTTCGATAGCGTGACCACGCCAGGAGCCGTGTCTCGGCTGGAGGTCCGGGTCCGGAACGACCTGGAGACCCTCTGCCGGATCGGCACGACGGTCGAGGTGCTCAAAGTGCTGGAACTGGTCCCCCCTGCCGGCTGACCGCCCGCTTGGAGAGGATCTTCCACCCCAGCGCAGAGGCGATTACCTGTCTGCATGGTATGCAACCCGATGCGGGTCCCAGCCTTGGCCGGCCCAGTGGCTCTTGTCCCCCGCCCCGATTGGTCGATAGAGGTTCCATTGCCACTTGGCGCGGGGGGGACGGCGGGGTAGACCTGCCGGCGACAGACGAATCCAAGTTCGCGGCGTGAGGTTCATTCATGAGCAACGGAATCGAGCGTGTGGGTGTGCTGACCGGGGGAGGCGATTGCCCGGGGTTGAATGCCGTGATCCGGGCGGTGACCAAGGCGGCCATCACGAAATGCGGCTGGACGGTGCTGGGGATCGAAGACGGGTTCCTGGGACTGATCCGGAACCGAATGCGGCCACTGGCGCTGTCCGACGTCTCGAACATCCTGACCCGCGGCGGCACCATCCTGGGGACCAGCAACAAGGCCGATCCCTCCCGATTCGCGGTCGCGACCGATCCGGACGGGAATCCCGTATACGAGGACGTGACGAACCGCGTCATCGAGCACGTGCAGGAGCGCGGGCTGGACGCCATCATCTGCATCGGCGGCGACGGCACCATGAGCGGGGCAGCGAAGCTCATCGAGCGCGGCGTACCCTGCATCGGTGTCCCGAAAACAATCGACAACGATCTGATGCACACGGAGGTGACGTTCGGGTTCCACACGGCGGTGGCCACGGCCACGGAGGCCCTGGACCGCATCCACACCACGGCATCGAGCCACCATCGGGTGATGCTGGTGGAGATGATGGGCCGCAACGCGGGCTGGCTGACGCTCTACGCGGGCGCCGCCAGCGGGGCGGACGTCATCCTGATCCCGGAAATCCCGTTTGACCTGGACGTGGTTTGTGAGTCGTGCCTGTATCGAAGCCGACACGGCAAGGCATTCACGATCGTCGCCGTGTCGGAAGGGGCCCGCCCCAAGGGGGGAACGGTCGTCGTGGACCGCGTGGTGAAGGACTCACCCGATCCGATCCGTCTGGGGGGGGTGAGCCAGGTGCTCTCGGAACAGATCGAGGAGCGGACAAAGCTGGAGTGCCGAGCCACCATCCTCGGCCACGTGCAGCGGGGGGGCACGCCCGTCGCGTATGATCGGGTGCTGGGCACGCGGTTCGGGTACGAGGCGATCCAACTGGCCCAGGAAGGCAAGTTCAATCAACTCGTGGTCATGCA
>CAZBFW010000329.1:0-5395 GCA_964491135.1 uncultured Phycisphaeraceae bacterium
ATCGGCTCGCTGGCCGTCTCGCACCTGTTCAACGCGCTGGCCGGCCAGGTGAAGAACCCGTACTTCGGGGTCCCGTTCTACTGGCATCTTGTCATGGGCGGCTGGGCGTTCGGCACGGTCTTCATGGCGACCGATCCGGTGTCGTCGGCCCAGACGGAAAAGGGCAAGTGGATCTACGGTCTTCTCATCGGGATGCTCGCCATCGGCATCCGGGTGGTCAACCCCGCGTATCCCGAGGGGATGATGCTGGCGATCCTGTTTATGAACGTGTTCGCTCCGCTCATTGACTACGTCTTCATGCAGGCCAACATCAAACGAAGGGCAGCCCGCAATGTCGCAGAAGCGTAACGCGACGGTCTACACAATCGGGTTCACCGCGGCGGTGTGCATCGTCTGCTCACTGGTCGTCTCGACCACGGCCGTGACGCTCAAGCCGCGTCAGTCGCAGAACGCACTGCTGGACCGCCAGAAGAACATCATCCAGGTGGCCGGTCTGATCGAGCCCGGCGAGAGTCCCGGGCGAGAGGGCATTCAGCGGCTGTTCGATCAGTTCATTGACCCGGTGGTGGTCGAGTTGGCCACCGGCGAGGAGGCGGACATCGACCCGTTGACGTTTGACCAGGCGGCGGCCGCCCGCGACCCCGCCCGGAGCCGCGCCGCCCCACCGAACGCCGCGGGCGTGATGCGGGTGCCGTTGCAGGGCATCGTCTATCGCGTGATGAAGGACGGGGCCGTCGAGAAACTGATTCTGCCCATCGAAGGCAAGGGGCTCTGGTCCACCCTGTACGGCTTTCTCGCCCTGGACGCGGACGCCCGCACCATCCGCGGCATCACCTTCTACCAGCATGGGGAGACCCCCGGGCTGGGCGGCGAAGTGGATAACCCCGCCTGGAAGGCCCGGTGGGCGGGTCGCAAGGCGTTCGATGAAAAGGGAGAGATCCGGATCGAGGTGCTCAAGAAAGCCGCCGGCCCGCCGGAGGAAGACCCGTACCACGTGGACGGTCTGAGCGGTGCCACCCTCACCAGCCGGGGCGTGAACCATCTGGTGCGGTTCTGGCTGGGGGAGGACGGTTTCAAGCCCTATCTGGAACGGTACAACGCTTCACGGAGCCAGGCACAGTGACACGAAAACGACGCAGTATCCTGTTGGATCCGCTGTTCAACAACAATCCGATTGCGCTGCAGGTGCTGGGAATCTGCTCGGCCCTGGCGGTGACGACGAAGATGGAAACGGCCCTGGTCATGGCCGCGGCGCTGACCGGAGTCGTGAGTCTGTCCAACCTGGTCGTCAGCCTGCTGCGCAACCATGTGCCGACCAACGTGCGGATCATCTTCCAGCTGGCGGTCATCGCGTCGCTGGTGATCGCCGCAGACCAGATCTTGAAGGCGTACCTCTTTGACATCAGCAAGCAGCTTACCGTTTTTGTCGGGCTGATCATCACGAACTGCATCGTCATGGGCCGGGCGGAGGGTTTTGCGATGCAGAACGGTCCGGTGGACAGCCTGCTCGACGGGATCGGCAACGCGCTGGGGTATGACCTGGTCCTGGTGGCGACGGCGTTCTTCCGGGAGTTGGTCGGCTCGGGCAAGCTGTTCGGCGTGACGGTGTTCACGAACGTGACCGACGGCGGCTGGTACTACCCTAACGGGCTGATGATTCTCTCGCCCGGCGCGTTCTTCTTCATCGGACTGTTGATCTGGGCGCTGCGCACCTGGAAGCCCGGACAGGTGGAGGCGGAGTGACGATGGAACATTATCTTTCACTGTTCATCAAAGCGGTTTTCGTCGAGAACATGGCCCTGGCGTTCTTCCTGGGGATGTGTTCGTTCATGGCGTGTTCGAAGCGGGTGACCACGGCGTTCGGGCTGGGCCTGGCGGTCGTGTTCGTGCTGGGGGTGACCTGCCCGATGAACCAGTGGATCTTCAACCACCTGCTTCGCGAAGGCGCGCTGACCTGGCTGCCGGTTGTGGGCCCGCGGATGGCAAACGTGGACCTGTCCTTCCTCGGGTTCATCAGCTACATCGGCACGATCGCGGCGGTCACGCAGATCGTCGAGATGACCATTGATCGGTTCGCTCCCGCCCTGTACGGCGCCCTGGGCGTGTTCCTGCCGCTGATCGCGGTCAACTGTGCGATTCTGGGCGCGTCGCTGTTCATGGTGGAACGGGATTACACGTTCGCCGAGAGCGCGGTGTTCGGCTTCGGCAGCGGGCTCGGGTTTGCCTTGGCGATCGTCGCACTGGCGGCCATCCGTGAACGGATGCGGTACGGCAACGTTCCGGCGGGGCTGCGGGGCCTGGGTATCACGTTCATCGTGACCGGGCTGATGGCGATCGGTTTTATGGCGTTCTCCGGTATCCAGTTGTGACGCGAGCGCCCCGTGCGGCCGTCCGAAGGATAAATGACAGATGGGATCGCTGACCGTTCTCCTGGGTGTCCTGATGTTCTCCGGGGTCATCCTGTCGCTGGTGGGGGTGCTGCTGGTGGCCAAGGCCCGGCTGGTGAACAGCGGCTCCGTGACCATTGACATCAACGACGATCCGGACAACCGGCTCGAAGTGCCGGCGGGCAACACGCTGCTGAGCACGCTGGCCAGCCGGAAGATATTCATTCCCTCGGCGTGCGGCGGCAAGGGCACATGCGGCGTGTGCACGGTCAAGGTGATCGAGGGCGGCGGTTCCATTCTGCCGACCGAGTTGAGCCACATCTCCCGGAAGGAGGCTCGGGAGGGTGAACGGCTGAGCTGCCAGGTGAAGGTCAAGGACCCCATGCGGATTCTCATCCCGCCGGAGGTGTTCAACGTCCGGCAATGGGAGTGCACGGTCCGCTCCAACAACAACGTTGCGACGTTCATCAAGGAGCTGGTGCTCAAGCTGCCGGAAGGACAGAGCATCCCGTTCCGTGCGGGCGGGTACATCCAGATCGCGGCGCCGCCGCACACCGTGCGGTTCCAGGATTTCGACGTCGCCGAGATGTACCGCCCCGACTGGGACAAGCTGAACCTCTGGCGACTGGCGTCCACCGTGGACGAACCCGTCGAGCGCGCCTATTCCATGGCCAACTACCCCGAAGAGGACGACATCGTGATGCTCAACGTACGCATCGCCCTGCCGCCGTGGAACGCAATGGACAAGGTCCCGCCCGGCCGCATGTCCTCCTACATCTTCAACCTCAAGCCCGGAGACAAAGTCACGATCAAGGGGCCCTTCGGCGAGTTCTTCGCCCGGGAGACGGACAACGAGATGCTGTTCATCGGCGGCGGCGCGGGCATGGCCCCCATGCGGTCCCACATCTTCGACCAGTTCAAGCGGCTCCGGACCCGGCGTAAGGTCACGTTCTGGTACGGCGCCCGAAGCCTGCGTGAAATGTTCTACGTCGAGGACTTCGACGGAATCGCCGCCGAACACGACAACTTCCAGTGGCACGTCGCCCTGTCGGAACCGCTGCCGGAAGACCGGTGGCAGGGCCTCACGGGTTTCATCCACGCCGTCGTCCGCGACAGTTATTTGAAGAACCATGCCGCGCCGGAGGACATCGAGTACTACCTCTGCGGCCCGCCCATGATGAACGAAGCCTGCATCGCCATGCTGATCGAACAGGGCGTCGAACGCGAGAACATCATGCTGGACGATTTCGGCATATGACGATGCCGGAGAAGGAAATCCACGGCACGCGCATCTCCATCTCCCGGAAGGTCCGCGTCCTGCTGTTGATCGGCGCGGCGATCTTGCTTCTGCTGGTCATTCCCACCTCGCAGACCAGCCATTACGAGACCCTCCAGGGCGAGACGATGGGGACCACGTACACGGTCCGATTCCAAAAGCCGGAAGGCCGCCCGTGGCCACACGAGGAAACGAACCGCCTGGCCCGCCAAATCGAACGCTGTCTGGCCGACGTCAACGCCAGGATGTCGACCTACCAGCCGGATTCCGAACTGTCGCAGTTCAACCAAAGCCCCGCGGACGTGCCGTTCGAGCTTTCCCCGGAGACGTTCGAGGTGTTCGAGGCGGCGCTGGCCGTCAGCGTCCAGTCCGCCGGGGCGTTCGACGTCACCGTGGGACCGCTGGTCAACGCCTACGGGTTCGGCCCCCCGCCGGAACCGCCCGAACCGCCGACCGCCGAGCAGTTGGAGGCGCTGCGACAGCGTGTGGGGTACCGGCTGCTGGTGCTGGATCCGCAGGCGCGGACCATCCGCAAGACGCTCGCCGACGTGTATTGCGATTTGTCCGGGATCGCCAAGGGATACGGCGTCGATCGAGTCGCGACGGTGCTGGAGGCCGAGGGCCTGACCGACTACATGGTCGAGATCGGCGGTGAAGTGCGCGCGGCCGGGCGAAACCCCGACGGCAAGGCGTGGCGCATCGGAATCGAACGGCCGACGCGCGACGGTCGGCGAGTGGTGATGCGCGCGGTCGAACTGGCCGACCGTTCCCTCGCCACGTCCGGGGATTACCGCAACTATTACATCGCGGACGGTCGCGTGTACTCGCACATGATCGATCCCCGCACGGGCAGGCCGGTCGAGCACGCGCTGGCCTCGGTGACCGTCCTCGATTCGCGGGCCATGGTGGCCGACGCGTGGGCGACCGCACTGATGGTCCTGGGGCCGGACGAGGGCTACAATCTCGCGGAGGCTCGGGGGATGGCCGCTCTGTTCCTGGTGCGAACCGCCGGGGAAGACATCGTTGAGCGAGCCACAAGCGCCTTCTCGGCGATGACCGCCACCCCGGCCAAGCCCTGATCGGAGGTGCCGCATGTCCATGCTGACCGTGCTGATCGCGACGATCGCGCTGTTCGCGATCGTGCTGTTCGCCCTCTCGATCGGCCTGATCTTCGGCAAGCGCGGCCTGCGCAAGGGCTGCTGCGGAACCCCGGACTCCCACACCTGCAAAGAGCACGACGGCCGGACGGATTCCTGCGGCACGTGCGGCCCCGTCCAGTCCGATTGCCAGTGCCGATCCGGACGCGCCTGAACCCGGGCAGGGCCCCGGCCCTCCGTACCGCCCGACCCGCCCACCAATCAGCGGCACCGTATCTCATCCCGGGACGTGCCAGCGGCACAGCAGTCGACAACTCTCGACAACCGGGTGAACGGTAAGGTCCGCCCGTTATGATCCGTACCGTTGTTTGGAGTGGGCAAGGTCCGCGGCATGATGTAGACTGATGGTGGAGGGCACGGTGCGGGTTTCTGCGGCGTGCGTTCATCCAGTCTCATCGACAGCGGAGGGCCGACCATGTGTGAGTTCGCAGGTATCACCCTGATCGGGGCGACGGCCCCCGTCGGTTTCCTGGCGGGCGGCATCGGCGGGCTGAGTGCGGTCTACGTAATCTGCCTGATTATCGGGGGCGGGCTGCTGGTGGTTTCGCTGCTGTTCGGGGGCGACAGCGACGCGG
>CAZBFW010000330.1:0-1250 GCA_964491135.1 uncultured Phycisphaeraceae bacterium
TCCATCCAGCAGCTCGTGTTGAACCGGTCCAGCCGCCATTTGATAGTGTACAAGTCTTTCCAAACCCGGCCGAACTCCTCGCCCTGGGGCGACCCGAAGAAGTCGTGGACGAACCCCTGGTAGAAATCAGCCTCATCCCACTTGCTGCCCGACCAGGCGTGGGCCGCCGCGTACGCGAACCCCGGCCACAAAGCGTCGCTCATGTATCGCGGGGGCGTCCACACTGTGATGTCGAATCCCAACAGGTCGTGCTTGCGCGCGAC
Source organism: uncultured Phycisphaeraceae bacterium (assembly GCA_964491135.1). Classification (GTDB taxonomy): domain Bacteria; phylum Planctomycetota; class Phycisphaerae; order UBA1845; family UBA1845; genus JAFGJQ01. The sequence goes on from CAZBFW010000330.1 coordinate 264, forward strand.
CTCCGCGAACCGCTGGATGTTCACGTAGTTGAAATCGGAGGGCAGAATCATGTGCGGATGGCACATCAGGGCCGGGCAGGCGATGATCTCGAAGCCCTTGGACTTGAAAAACTTCACCGACTCGTCCGTCATGTCCGGGTTGTAGTGCCAGTCATAGATGAGGGTCCGATCCGTAGGCAGGGCGTCCGCGATCTCCCGATGGCGGAGAATCATGTCTCCCCACAGGGCCATCTTCCGGCCGTGCTGGTCGACCAGCTCCTGGCAGCGCTTCAGGTGCTTGATGAACCACTCCCCGTGCGAGATGCCCGGCCACTTCTCCCGGCAGCGGGCACACTCCGTCTGGTCCACCTCGTCCAGCCCGATGTGCAGCTCCGGCGCCGGAAAAACGCTCGCCGCGGTGTACATCCCGTCCAGATACTCGTACGTCTTTTCGCTGGCCGGACAAAGGACGTTGGTATAGCCCGGTACTTGCGTGCCCGCCCAGTTCGCCTTCGGTGTTTTGTCGGTGGTCTGGTGCAGAATCTCCTTGAAATCCGGATGCCGTACGAACAGCCGCGCGTGCCCCAACGACTCTACTTCCGGTATCAGCGTGATGTGGTGCCGGTCTGCGAACGCCACCAGCTCGCGAAGGTCCGCCTCCCGCCACGGATGCGGCGACATGAGCCACGGGTAGCTCTCGTGGTACAGGGCCGCGTTCTCGTCATCCGTCAGGTGAAGGTGCAGGTAGTTGATCTTGTACCGGTCGCAGAACTCCACCACCCGGCGGTAGTAGTCCATGTTCTCGTTCGCCCGCGCCATGTCGACCATGATCATCCGCCGCGCGAAATCCGGCCAATCCAGCACGATTCCCGCCGGCACGGTCTGCTCGTCGGTGATCATCTGCCGCAGGGTCTGGATGCCGTAGTGGATCCCCGCCCGGGTCGCCGATTGAATGGTGATGCCTTCCACCTGGACGGTCAGCCGATACGCCTGTCGTTCGATCTCCCG
>CAZBFW010000330.1:1350-5380 GCA_964491135.1 uncultured Phycisphaeraceae bacterium
TGGTGATGCCTTCCACCTGGACGGTCAGCCGATACGCCTGTCGTTCGATCTCCCGGCGGTAGGCGGACGAGAATTCGGGGATATCCACCTTCCCCAGCACCATCCGCAACGGCACTCCGTCCTCCTTGACGTCCACGTGCCGCTCCGCCAGCGATGTTCGCAGATGTTCGATCTCTCCATTGATCCCAGCCATCACAGGTGCGATGGACACGGCCTTCAGTGACACCTCGCCCGTTCCGGCTGTGAAGGCTTTCACGGCCGGGACCACCGTTGGCGAAGCCGCGGACGCGATGGAAGAGAGTGTCAGAACCGCCGCGGCCAGGCATCCGAATCGAATTGTGTCCATGGTTGACCTCCGTACTGCAAACGTCCGCATTCTTCGCCTTCAGCGCGAATTCTCCCGCCCGGGCCGGCGCGAGTTCTTTCTCCGTCCCTCCATCCCTCCGTCCCTTGGGTTGCGGGCGCCGCCCGCGCTCTGCGATTCACGCAGTTGGCAGCTCGTTCAGACTCCAAACGGCAGAGCCAGTTGTGGCGCCTTCAGGCCCGGGAACAGCGTGTTCCGCAGCCGCGTCCACGCGAACCATGCGGCGTCCACGCTGAGCCCAGCGAATCGCACCGTGTTGTAGAAACCCTGCACCGGCGTCAAGGCCGATCCGGCATAATTGTCTCCGCCGGGAAACCGGACCACCCGGTCGGGGCCCACCGTCAGTTCCAGGTGTCCCATCCGATACGTTCCCGCCGGTGCGCCGGCCGGACTGGCCGCGTCGGTGATCATGACGATCCGGCCCGGGCCGAGCATTCGCACCACGTTGCCCAGAGCCATCGGCGGCACGTGCAGGCCGTCCGGAATGAGTGACACCGGCAGGTCCGGAATCGAGAGCACGCGCTGAATGATATTGTCGTACCGGTGCATGAGTTGCGGACATGCGTTGCCCAGGTGGGTGAACATGCGTGCCCCGGCCGCCTGTGCAGCCAGCAGCATGTGGCGATCCGCGTTCGTGTGTCCCAGGCTCACAAACACGCCCGCCGCGGCGGCCTTCGTGATGAACTCCAGGCCTCCGGGGCACTCCGGGGCCACGGTCATCATCGCGATCCGCCCGCCGACCGCGCGCTGCCAACGTTCGAACAGGTTCCAATCCGCCGGCCGGACGTGCTCGCGCGGATGCGCGCCGAGGTAGCCGTCCGCGCCGTTCAGGAACGGCCCTTCCAGGTGCAGGCCGGGAATGGCCTCACGCAGCAGAGCGCTGCCGGCGATGCACTCACCGAGTCGTCGGCATTGTTCTTCGAGAAACGTCGCATCGGCGGTGATCAGTGTGACCAGAAAGTGCGAGCAGCCTGCCCGCTGCAATGCCCGCGCGGCGTGCTCCAGGCCTTCCGGCGTGACATCCGCGTCCTGAAAATCCACACCCGCAAAGCCGTTGACCTGCACATCGAAGAACGCCGGCCCGACCAGGTACGCCGCGGCCGACCCATCGTCCACGTACCATGTCTCGGGCGACGGCGTCGTCGGTTCGGCGGTCAGGGCATCGTAGTATCGGGCGGTTGCCATCTTCCTCTGTAGGCCCGTCCCGGCGCGCCGGGATTCCAGCTGGTCTTATCCCCCTTCTAGTTTCCAGTTTCTATATCTCTAGTTCTCTAGAGCTTCCGGCCTTCCAGCCGGTCTATCCTACAGGCGGCTTGCCGACTCCGCGTCCAGGTAAACCGTCGCCCGTGGGTGATCCATGATCGCCGATGCCGGGCACGCCGTCGACCGCGGGCCGTGAATCGCCTGCCGAACGGCCTCTGCCTTTCGCGGCCCGGGCACGGAGGCAATCAGGTGTTCCGCCGCCAGCAGCACCGGGCAGGTCAGGGTCAGGGCCTGACGCGGCACATTGCCCAGCGTCGGGAAATGCCCCTCGGTCGCCTGCTGCATCCGGCATGCCTCATCCAGGGTTACGATCTTCACGCGCTGCGGATCATCAAAATCCGCCACCGGTGGATCGTTGAACGCAATGTGTCCGTTTTCTCCGATCCCGAGGAAGCACACGTCCACCGGCGACGCAGCCACGCAAACCGCGTACCGCCGGCATTCCGCTTCTGCATCCGCCGCATCTCCGTTGAGGTAGTCGACGCGCCCCGGACAAGCCTTGGCCACCAGGTGCTCCTTCAGCCACCGCCGAAAGCTGGCCGGATGCGTGTCAGGAAGGCCAGTGTATTCGTCCATGTGCATGACATGCACTCGGTGCCAGTCGATTCCCGGCGCCGCGGTGAGAGCGGCCAGCGTGGCTTCCTGGGAAGGCGCGCAGGCGAAGACCACACGCACCACGCTCTTTTCGGCCAACCGCTCGCGCAGCAAGGATGCCCCGTGCTCACCGGCCGCCTCGCCCAGCGATTGACGGTCGGCGCAGACCTTTACGAGGGCCCGCCGAACATGAAATTCTCTCAGGACACCGGCCATGATACGTCATTGGTCCGCACGGCGGACCCTACAAACTTGTGGGACCGTCCCGGCGCGCCGGTTCCGGCTGGCCGGGACAGCCGGTCTCAGGGCATCGCTTGCCGCTCTTGGTCGCTTCCCTGTCCCGTTCTGCTTCTCCGGGCCATCGCTCCGCCGCCGACCAGCAGGGCGAATCCTATTCCGGCGTTGAGCCCGATGTCCGTCGACCCGTGCACGAACGGCGTGACCGCCAGCGTGATCGCTCCGATGGCCGCCATGGAAAGCCCCACCACGCGGAACGGTGACACGGCCGATTCCCCGGCCGGCCGGTCCTGGGGCAGGGAGCCGATGGGCATGTCCAATCGCTGCAGGAAGGGGCTGACTCGGTTGGTCTCCGCGGCGTTGCGAGGCCAGATCGCGCTCACGCCAAACATGATCAGGCTGGTCGCTGCCAAACCAGAGAAGAAGACGACGTTTTCCGGCTTGATCTGTGTGCCCCAGACCGAGACCGGCTCTTTCAGGGAGAAGAACAGCGTCAGCGTGACCGTCAACCCACCCACGAAGCCCGCCAGGGCGGACGCTCCCGTGAGTCGCCGGACGAGCAGCCCCAGAATCATCGGTACGGCCACGGGCGCCGTGGCGACGCTGAACAACGTGACCATGTTGTTGAACAGGTCTCTGGCGCTGGTGCGGGCCAGTGCGAGTGCGAGCGCCAATGACGATCCGCCGACCAGCAGCGTGGCCACCCGGCCCACGAGCACAAGTTCCTTTTGCCCAGCCTGCGGCCGCAGCAGCCGGCGGTACACGTCGTTCGTGACCACGGCGGCCGCGGCGTTGTAGTCGCTGCTGAGCATGGACATGGTGGCCGCGAACATGGCGGCGATCATCAGGCCCAGCAACCCTGGCTGCAGGAGCGTCCGGCAGAGGACGGCATAGACTTCCTTCGGCTCGGTGCCCTCAGGCAGAAACTGCCGGGCGGCCATGGCAGGCACGAACATGATCAGCGGCGTGACCACGTACAGGCCGGTGACCAGCAGGCCCATCTTTCGCGCCTCGCGTTCGTCGGGCACGCAATAGAAGCGCTGGATGATCTGCCAGTGCACGCTGCACATGGACACGGCCAGCAGCAGCGGCCAGGCGATGAAGTACATCGCGTTGTAATCGTCCGAGACCGGCCGGAAGAATCCCGGCGGCGAGCCGTTGACCAGACCCTCCACTCCGCCCACCTTGAACATGGCGAGCACGAAAAGCACGAGGACGGCCGCTCCCATGACGACGAACTGGATGAAATCCGTCACGATGACCGCCCACAGTCCACCCATGAAGGTGTAGGCCAGCATGATGATGCCGGACCAGAACATGCAGCTCTTGATCCCCAGTCCGAGGCTTGCCGAGATGAACATGCCGATGGCCACGATCTTGAGGGCATCGTCGATGATTTTCAGTGGAACGCCCTGCCACGCGCAGACCTGTCGCAGGCCTCGGCTGTAGCGTGCCTCCAGATATTCCACCGGGCTGTCCACCCGGGCCCGCCGCCAGCGCGGCGCAAAAACCAGTGCACAGAGCAACGTGCCTGGGATGTACGACCACATGACGGACACGCCGGCCAGGCCG
>CAZBFW010000331.1:0-5380 GCA_964491135.1 uncultured Phycisphaeraceae bacterium
TCCATTCTCCGCGGGCTCAAGCCGCGTTACGACGCACATCACGGCGTGCGCATTCAGGATTCAGCGTTGGTTGCGGCGGCCACGCTGTCAAGCCGGTACATCACGGATCGGTTTCTCCCGGACAAGGCGATCGATCTGATTGACGAGGCCGCCTCGCGGCTGCGGATCGAGAACGACTCACTGCCGTCTGAGCTGGACGAGATTCGCCGGCAGATCATGCAGCTTGAGATTCAGCGGGAGGCTCTGAAGAGGGAGAAGGACGAGGGCTCGAAGGAGGAACTCGAGCGCATCCAGCGGCAGCTCGCCGACCTGAACGAGAAGAACCGTGCCCTCACCGGCCAGTGGGAGAACGAGTCCGGCATGATCCGGACCATCAAGCAGGCCAAGCAGGACATCGAGGCGAAGCGGAACGAGCTGGAAAACGCCCAGCGGGCCGGCGACCTGGAGCGGGCAGCCCGGATCCAGTACGGCGAGATTCGCGAGCTTCAGGCCCGTGTGGACGAGTTGGAGAGGAAACTCGCCGACATTCAGTCCCGCGGCAACGCCCTCGTGCGCGAGGAGGTGACCGCCGAAGAGATCGCGGAGGTGGTCTCCCAGTGGACGGGCATTCCCGTCGCGCGAATGTTGGAGGCAGAACGCGAGAAGCTCGTCCGCATGGAAGACATCGTGCGCCGCCGCGTGGTCGGCCAGGACGACGCCGTGCACGCGGTGGCCGACGCCGTTCGCCGCGCCCGCGCCGGGCTGGGCGATCCGAACCGTCCCATCGGCTCGTTCATCTTCCTGGGTCCAACTGGCGTGGGAAAGACCGAGTTGTGCAAGGCCCTGGCCGAGTTCCTGTTTGACACCGAGCAGGCCCTGGTCCGCGTCGACATGAGCGAGTTCATGGAGCAGCACGCGGTGGCCCGCCTCATCGGGGCCCCGCCCGGCTACGTGGGCTACGAGGAAGGCGGCGTGCTGACGGAGGCGATCCATCGCCGTCCATACGCGGTGATCCTGTTCGACGAGATCGAGAAGGCCCATCGCGACGTGTTCAACGTGCTCCTGCAGGTGCTGGACGACGGCCGCCTGACCGACGGGCACGGTCGCGTGGTGGACTTCAAGAACACGCTGATCGTGATGACCAGCAACATCGGTTCCGACGTCATCCAGGCGATGGCCGACCAGAACGTGCCCGAGTTCGAGATCGAGGCGAAGGTCACTGAACTGCTCAAGCGGGCCTTCCGGCCGGAGTTCCTCAACCGGGTGGATGAAACCATCGTGTTCCACCGGCTGCGTCCGGAAGACCTGCGCGACATCGCCCGCATCCAGATCGGCCACCTGGTTCGCCGCCTGGCCGACCGGAACATTGTGCTGAGCCTGACGGATGCGGCCGTGGACAAGCTGGCGACCGACGGCTACGACCCCGTCTACGGCGCGCGGCCGCTCAAGCGGTTGATTCAGCAGTACGTCGAGAACCCGCTGGCCAAGCGGATCCTGTCCGGTGAGTTCAACGACGGCGACACGATCACCGTGGACACGCGGGGAGATGCGTTCGCATTCGAGAAGCGACGCAGTGATGAAGCGACGTAGCGACGAGCGAAGAGAATGCCGAGCGAATCAAGGGCTTTTTCCTGGGTCTCTTCTGGCCGTGGGCGGCGGACCTGTGTAGTCGGATTGCCCCCGGTCAGTCGTACCCCAGTTCCTCCAGATCGTCTTCATCCAGCCCGAAGTGATGGCCGATCTCGTGCAGCACCGTCGTCCGGACCTGGTCGATGATCTCCCGGCGCGTCCGGCACACACGCTGGATGTTCTTCTGGTAGATCGATATCCGCTCCGGCCACTGATATGGGTGTTCCACGCTCTGTTCCGTGAGCGGCGTTCCGTGATACAGACCCAGGAGCCACTGCGGATCGTCGATTTCCGCCTCTCGGCAGTCGCGGGCGGAGGGCATGTCCTCGATCTCGACGGCGAGATTCTCCAGGTAGGGCAGGAACTCCTCCGGCACCTCGTCGAGGGCTTGGCGCACCAGCTCTTCAAACTCCCGTCGCGTGATCTTCATCGTCTCCGCCGGCCGTTTGCCGCGCGGCACTGACCTCTTCCGCGCGGGCCCGCGCTGAACCGTATACCCGAAATCACGCTTCCGTTACAATGCCGGCCGAAGCGGCATTCTCACAAGGAGGAAACACCGTGAGACGGCATGGAACAGTCGGCAGGGCGTGGGTCTTCGGGCTGGGGATGGTCGCGGTCACGGGCTGCATGCCCGACGGCATCCTGCTCACCCCAGTCAGCACGAATCGGGAGCTGGTCGAGGAGACGGTGATCCGCGAACGGGGGCTCCCCTCCGACAAGATCGCCGTCATCGACGTGACGGGCATCCTCATGAATGCCTACGAACCGCAGTTCTTCGGCCAGGGCGAACACCCGGTCAGTCGCCTTCTCGAGCAGCTCGACAAGGCGGAACGCGACCCCCATGTCGTGGCGGTCGTCTTGCGGATCAACTCGCCCGGCGGCTCCGTGACGGCCTCCGAACTCGTGCACCATGAGGTCACCCGCTTCCGAAAGAGCACCGGCAAGCCGGTCTTCGCCGTGATGATGGACGTGGCGGCCAGTGGCGGCTACTACGTCGCCTGCGCGTGCGACGAAATCTGGGCCTACAGCTCGTCCGTCACCGGCAGCATCGGCGTCCTCGCCCAGTTCCTCGACGTCAGCGGCACCATGCAGAAGATCGGCATGAACGCTCCGGCCATCACATCCGGCCCCAACAAAGACGCCGGCTCTCCCTTCAAGAGCATGACCCCGGAGCAGCTGGCCATCTTCCAGACCATCGTGGACGAAATGTACGACGGCTTCGTGGCCGTTGTGACGAGCGGTCGGCCAGGCCTCACGGAAGAAAAGGTGCGTGAACTGGCCGATGGCCGGGTGTACACCGCTGGTCAGGCCCTCGAACTGGGGCTCATCGACCACATCGGCACCATCCGGGACGCCCTGTCCGCGATGAAGGAGCGGACCGGATCCAAGGCCGTTCGCGTCGTCACCTACCGCCGCCCGCTGGAGTACCGGCCAAACTACTACGCCCAGGCGCCCGGGGCCCCGACCACCGGCGTTGACGTCAACCTGATCAAGTTGGACGTGCCTAGCCTTGCCGGCCTGGGAACTCCGCAGTTCCTCTACCTCTGGGCCCCCGGCCACTGACCCTCGGGCCGCGGCCAATGGATGCAGGCGTCACCATGCCCACACTACGCAAACCACGCTGGGTCTGGCTGATGCTGCTGGCCATTCCGCTGGCAGCACTGCTGTATTACCCTCTTCTGCCGGAGCAGATCGATTCCTGGCCGGGCACGACACTTCGGGGACAAGACCTGACGCCGAAGAATCAGATGGTGCTTGTCTTCTCGTGCCAGGCTGGACTCATCTGGCTCGTGCTCCTGGCGCTTGGATGGATCGCCGGTCGATTCAGCGAACGCCTGGCCCAATGGTGCTGGCAACTGAACGGCGCCCTGCTCTTCTGCCTGTTGTATGCGCAAGTCGATGTTCTTGAGGGCAACCGTGTGCAACGTGATGCGTTCTGGCCCGACGTCGCATTTGCCGTTATCAGCACGACCTACGTCGTCGGCAAAGTCCGACCCCTTCTCTTTCGCAAGCTCCCCGAGGGCCATTGCCGCAAGTGTGGATACAACCTGACAGGAAACGTATCCGGGATCTGCTCCGAATGTGGCACGCCGATTCCGAAAAGCGGTGACGTTCGGGCCGACACAGTGCAATAAGCTGAACCAGAGTGCGACTCCGGGTCGGCCGCCCGCTTCCGCCCGTGATTGGTGTCGTGTTCCGTCCCCCCCTGAGCGGGGTCCGTCCGCCAGTGTGTCAATCCGCGAAGTCGCTGGGGAGATCCAGCAGTTTGAGCACGCGCTGAAGGCGAGGGCGAGAATAGACAGGCTTTCCTTCGATGGCCGCCATCGCATCCTCGCGATTCAACTTTCCCGCGCGGATCATGTTGCTGAGGAACCCATCCAGGTAGGTGGCTCCGTGCATCCTGTGGAACATGAAGTTCTTCATTTCCGCGAATTCGCAGTCGGCCTTCCATGTGCCCAGGCAGTCCGGCGGCAACTCCCAGCCCAACTCTTCCTGAATGGTCCGGTTGACTTCCGCCTCGTCCCAGTCGCTGTGGAAGAAGTAGTCCACCCGGTATACGTCGGGATAGCGCGCTTGCAGATACGCGCTGAAGGGAGTGAGGTAGAGCAGCGACGCTTTGGCCGCAAGCACGCAATGGCTGAGCACCGAGGGGTGCCGGACCACAAGCGACATCCCTTTGCCGGCCACGCGAAACAGCTTCTTCACCTGACGTGGGAAGGAATGAGCCATCGTGTCCGTGTCTCCTGCCTGGTAGGTGGGGAGAAACGAAATCTCCTCGTACTTGTTGCCGCCCAGGATCAGGCTCTTGATGCCGTGCTGGCGGGCAATCCGCAGGAGTTCCCGATTTACGAGCTTGCACGGCGCACAGGTCAGGTTCGCGATGGCCGTGACTGGGTTCTTCTTCCAGATCTGGCAATACCGACGGGCAACTCGGCGGTGGTACTCCCAGGGAATATTAGTGATCTCGATCAGCGGAATGGCCAGGCGCGAGGCCAGCCTCCGAACGTTCTGATCCGTCACGTCAGGCGTGAAGACCGTGCGGTAGTATGCGCCCAGGCAACGCAGATCGTGCTTGCGCTTCAGCAGGTACGCCAGGTAGGAGCTGTCGCGCCCGCCACTCAGGCCGATGAGACAGTCGTATTCGCTGCCTCGTCCGCGCTCCCGCACCTGGTCGATGACTTCCTCGAGCGACGGACCGGTGGTCTGGTCCGCCGTCTCACGCTGCGCCTCGGCGGCTTCGCGCCGGCAGACGTTGCAGACCCCCTCGTCTGAAAAGTCGAGGCGTTCAAGGGTGTCGGGCAAAACGCATTGTGAACACCGGGTTCGATCCATTGATGCCATGATAACACCGCGAGCGGTCTTTTCCTATCCCGATTTGCCTTCGCCGGGCGGCCGAGGACATCGCACGTGCAGACCCGTGAAGGGTCGCGGGCATTGGCGGGTGCCGAGGCGGTTGCGGCCCTCGTTGTTGCGGGAATGGGACGAGCGCGGCGGGAATGGGAATCAGGCGGGGGTGGCGGTCTGAAGGTGGAGGGCGAGGATCAACTCCACTTCACCGGCGGTCAGGCCCACGCGGTTGGCGATCTCGAGCGTGTTGTAGCCGGCGTTGGAAAGCTCGCCCACGAGTCGCCGCAGCGTCGCCTGTCGGGAGCTCAGTGCAGCAGACGCGGAGACGGGGGATGTCAAAGAAGCGACGGGCTCGCCGGCGGCCTCGGCCAGGCGGGTCAGCCGGTCGATGCGCTCGTCGGCGGCGCGGATGAGCGATTCGAGC
>CAZBFW010000332.1:0-5378 GCA_964491135.1 uncultured Phycisphaeraceae bacterium
TGGGCATTCCCGTCATCGCGAACGTCGCCGGCCACACGGTCGAGGACTACGTGGCCGTCTGCCGCGCGCTGGATGGGGTAGGTTGCGTTTCCGGTCTGGAACTGAATGTATCCTGCCCGAACGTGTCCGACGGGCTTGAGTTCGGCACCGACCCCGACCGCCTGTGCGGCCTGGTGCAACACGTTCGCCAGGTCGTGCAGCGCTGCTGCCTGATCGTCAAGCTCTCGCCCAACGTCACGGACATCGCCGCCTGTGCCGCGGCCGCCGTCCGCGGGGGCGCCAACGCCTTGTCAGTCATCAACACGCTGCGCGGCATGGCCATCAACGTCGAAACGTGGGAGCCGTTCCTGGCCAACAACGTGGGTGGGCTGTCCGGGCCGGCCATCCGCCCGGTGGCGGTCCAGATGGTCCATGCCGTCTACAGCCGCGTGGCCCGAGATGCCGGAGTGCCGATCATCGGGATGGGGGGGATTGAAACCTGGCGCGATGCCGTCGAATTTCTGCTCGCCGGCGCCACGGCCCTGGCCGTGGGGACGGCGCTGTTCGTGGACCCCGTCACGCCGCTGCGAATCCGCGACGGTCTGGCCGAGTACCTCCGCCGCCACGGCCTGCAGTCCGTACGGCAACTCATCGGCGCGGTACGCCTGCACGGTCGCTGAGGCGCAGCCGATCAGCGGTTGCGTTCGATCATGCGCCCGAAGAACAGCCCGCCCTCAAACAGCAGGAGCATTGGAATGGCCAGCAGAATCTGGCTGACCACGTCCGGCGGAGTGAGAATCGCCGCGGCGACAAAGATGCCGAAGATCACGTAACGGCGAGACCGGCTGAACAGGGCGACCGGCACAATCCGCGTGAGCACCAGGAACACCACCGCCACGGGCAGTTCGAAAGCCAGGCCGAACGCCAGGGCCAGCGACAACACGAATGACACGTAGAAATTCAGCCCGAACTCGCTGCGCACCGGGTTGGGCGTGTCCGCAACGCGCATGGGGAGGCTTCGGATGCCGTCGGCCGTCATCAGTTGCAGCCGGTCGGTCGACGTGTCGAACCAGACGTCCCCCGGCGCCGCATCCTCCGGCGGCTGCGATACCAGCGGGATCGCCATCGGCTCGGGGACGGACGCCGGTTGTGACGTGGGCGCCTCGCTCGGGATCATCAGGCGCTGGAGCCAGCTCGGCTGCGTCCGCGGCATGGGGATGCCCATGCTGAACCCGACGAAGAAGTTCAGCACCACCGGCAGCACCAGGAAGTACATGAACAGCACGCCCGCCCCGAACAGCACGACCGAGACGGGCGCAAACGTCCGCACGAACCGCCGCTCGTGGGCGTACAGCCCGGACGCCACGAACTGCCAGATCTGATGGAGCACCCAGGGCGTCGCGATAATGACGCCACTGAGCAAACCGACCTTCAGGTAAATGATGAACGTGTCAGGCGGGCTGAGCACCTGCAGCACCGCCTCCTGACCCCGCGCCCGCAGGACCACCAGGGCCGGCTGCAGAATCCACGCCAGAAGCTCCTTCGCGAAAAACAGGCCGCCGACGGCGCACACGGCCACACCCAGCAGCGCCCTGATCAGCCGCGAACGCAACTCCTCCAGGTGATCGCCGAACGACATGCGCACCGCGTCCACGTCCGACTCGTCGCGCGGTGACGGCGACGAACCGTTCGATGAAGACGAAGCGCCGGGTGCAGCGGTCATCGCGGGGATTGTAGTCAGCCCGCATCGCAAGCGTCAACGCGAAGACAAGCGGCCGGCCCCTTGCGTCCTGGCCCGGCCATAGCGTACGATTTGGGATTCGGCACCACCCCGATGTCCCGGAGCAGACAGGAAAGACGCATGCTGATCGGCATTCTGTCAGACAGCCACGGACGCCATATGACCGTGCGGCGAGCCGTCGAACTCTTCGATCGCCTCGGCGTGGACCTCATCGTCCATTGCGGCGACATCGGTGACGAATCGGTACTCGACGAACTGGCGGGACGCCCCTGCCGGTTCGTCTGGGGCAACATGGACCAGCCCGGCTGCGGCCTCGATGCCTACCTGGAATCCACGGGCATCCCTGCGCCGGCGACCAACGGCGCCCCCATCCAGGCGGACGGCAAAACCATCCTGGTCTTCCATGGGCATGAGCGGGCGTTCCACAGGGCCGTAAGCGACGAGGCCGCCGACTACATCCTCCACGGCCACACTCACCGCAAGCGCGACGAACGCATCGGCCGCTGCCGCGTCATCAACCCCGGCGCCCTCCACCGCGCCACGCCGAAGTCCGTTGCCACGCTGGACACCGCCACCGACACGGTCACGTTCCACGACATCGACTGACGCCGCTCGCCTTCGGGGACCGGCTTTCCAGCCGGTCATCAGCCACTCGCCGTCTGGCGCCCCGTACGCCGCCTCCAGAAGCCGCGGTCCCTCGCAGGCTCATGACCGGTCGTCTCCGGCGCGCCGACATCGCCACAGGTGGAGTGCCGCCGGGCGCCGCTCACACGCAGACCGCGTTGCACTCGCACTGTACCTCCGGTCGATCTCCTCGATTTGGCTGCAATCGCGCTTCCCTTGCCGCGCCGAATGTGCGATACTCCGAGAGAACTCGCGTCCGTCGGGCCGGACGTTGACCGTTGCACCAGACACGAATACCGCAAGGAGGTAATTTCATGCGCCACCATCGGGCATCGGCATCGGGCCTCTGCATTCTCCTGATTGCGTTCACCCATGCGTCGGCGGAAGTGCCGCAGACGCAGCATGATTACGGACCCGCCCATCGATTCGAGGGAAGGGGCTCGCACTCGCGGGCGATCCGCACCGCGTCGGCAGACGCGCAGGCGTTCTTCAACCAGGGACTCGTGTGGGCGTATGCGTTCAACCACGACGAGGCCATCCGCTCGTTCCAGGCGGCCGCCGTCCACGATCCGGACTGCGCGATGGCCTGGTGGGGCGTGGCCCTGTGCAACGGGCCGCACGTCAACAACCCGGTGGTGGACGCGGAGCACGCACAGGCCGCGTGGACAGCTCTCCGGAAGGCGAAGGAACGCGCGGGCGCCGCGTCGCCGGTGGAGCGCGACCTCATCACGGCCCTGGCCTCACGATACGCGTACCCACAGCCGGACGATCGCCGCCCGCTCGACGAGGCTTACGCGGCCGCCATGGAACAGGTCTGGACGAGGTATCCCGACGACGCCGACGTGGGCACGCTCTTTGCCGAATCACTCATGAACCTCCAGCCGTGGGACCTCTGGACCAAGGACGGGCGGCCCAAGGGGCGGACCCTGGAGATCCTGGCCCTGCTGGAGAAGATCCTGGCCGGCGACCCGAACCACCCCGGCGCGAATCACCTGTACATCCACGCGACCGAGGCGTCCCCGCACCCGGACAAAGGGGCGGCCGCCGCGGACCGGCTGCGCGAGGCCGTTCCCATGTCCGGGCACCTGGTCCACATGCCCTCGCACATCGACGTGCAGCTTGGCCGGTGGTCGCTGGCCGCCGACCAGAACGCCAGGGCCATCGAGGCGGACGCGCGCTACCGTGCCCTCTCGCCGCAGCAGGGGTTCTACCGCGTCTACATGGCCCATAACCATCACTTCCTCGCCTTCACCTGCATGATGGAGGGCCGATCCGTATCCGCCCGGACGGCCGCCCGCGACATGATCGCCGGCGTGCCCCCGGAGTTCATTCGCGACAAGGGCGCATGGATCGATCCGTACATGATGGTGGCCCTGGACGTGCTCAAGCGGTTCGGCCGGTGGGATGACATCCTGAAGGAGCCCGCGCCACCTGAGGAGCTGCCCATCACAACCGCGTGGTGGTTCTTCACACGAGGCGTTGCGCATGCCGCCAAGGGACAGGTGAGCGAGGCGAAGCAGGAACAGGCGAAATTCCGCGCGGCGGTGAAAAAAGTGCCGCAAGACGCAATGATGGCGATCAACCCCGCGCACAAGGTGCTGACCATCGCCGACCACTTCCTGGAGGGCGAGATCGCCTACCGGCGGGGAGACATGGACCGTTCGGTGGCGGCTCTCCGCGAAGCGATCGCCGTGGAGGACGACCTCCTGTACATGGAGCCGCCGGAGTGGATTCAACCCGTCCGGCACACGCTGGGGGCGTTCCTGGTCAGCAAGGGTCGCTTCGCCGAGGCGGAGCAGGTCTACCGCGAAGACCTGGACATCTGGCCGGAGAACGGCTGGTCGCTGCACGGCCTGGCCCAATGCCTGCGGGCCCAGGGCAAGGATGCGGAAGCAGCGGCGGTCCAGGAGCGGTTCACAAAGGCCTGGAAACGGTCCGACACGCGAATCGCGACGAGTTGCCTGTGCGTCCCGGGGGTCGCCGCACGCTGACAACGATGGCCGGGACCGTCGCGCATCGCCGCCATCGGACCCAGCCGACGCACGCCCACGATCGATCGTCCGTCGCGGAAGGCCGAACGCAAGGGATCGTAGGGATCGGTGGCCGGAGAATCAGCCCCAGAGACCCCGGCGCGCCGGGGTCCCACAAACACTGGAGGCTGGAGACGAGAGACTAGACGGAGGGGAGACCGGCTGGAAAGCCGGTCCCACAAAGACCGGCTGGGAAGCCTGGCACCAAAGACGGACTGGAGGGGCCGGTCACACAGGAAGAAGGGGTAAGAGACCGGCTGGAAAGCCGGGCCCACAGGCGGGGCCGGTCCCACAGGCGGCGCCGGTCCCACAGGCGGCGCGGGTTCGACAGGGCTGCATCCCGCAGTGTCAGGGACGCTGCTCCTTGTACCAGGAGTAACCGCCGGCGAGGTTCACCACGTCCGTGCGGCCGAAGCCGTGCAGGATGCGGGCGCCGATGTATCCGCGCTCACCAACCTGGCAGAAAACCAGCAAAGGCCGATCCTTGGGCAGTTCGCCAATGCGGGCGCGAAGATCGTCCAGCGGAATGTTCACCGCCCCCGGGATGCTGCCGCCGGCGTACTCCTCCGGCGTGCGCAGATCCACAAGCTGGTACCCCTGCGCAAGAAATCGCTCCAGGTCGGCCGGGGCCGTCTGCTCCACCCGGCCGACCTGCTCATTCTGGGCCACGAACGCGGCGATGTTCAGCGGGTCCTTCGCCGAGCCGTACGGCGGCGCGTACGCCAGGTCAAACTCGGCCATATCATGAATGGTGCCGCCGAAATGGAGGGCGGCGGCAACCACGTCGATCCGGCGATCCACGCCTTCACGTCCGACGATCTGTGCCCCCAGCAGCCGGCCATCCACAGGGTCGTATACGATCTTGATCCGCATCGGCGTGGCCCCGGGGTAGTACGATGCATGCTGGGCCCGGTAGATCGTGGCGTGCCTGGCCGCCAGCCCGCTACGGGCCGCAGCCTTAGATCGGAAGAGCACACGTCTGAACTCCAGTCACCGCTCATTAT
>CAZBFW010000333.1:0-5372 GCA_964491135.1 uncultured Phycisphaeraceae bacterium
CGTTGCTGTTGCAGTCGGCGCAGAGAATGGGCGGCGGCGTGCCCGTGCAATCGCGAATGTCGCAATCGTCCGGGATCGTGTTGCCGTTGCAGTCCTCTTCGCATTCGTCCGGCAGGTCGTTGTTGTTGCAGTCCAGGCTGGAGCCGTACGGCGGCAGTTCGCATTCATCCGGCACGCCGTCGTCGTCACAGTCCGGCTCGCATTCGTCGGGTAGCAGATTGCTGTTACAGTCCGGCCCGGAGCCTATGGGCGGCACTTCGCAGATATCGGGAATTCCGTTCCCATTGCAGTCAGCAGCACACACATCGGGCAATCCGTCGGAGTTGCAGTCTACTTCGCACGCGTCGGGACGAACGTTATCGTTGGCGTCAATGGAAGGATGCGCCAGGATGTCGCACGAGTCCGGACTGGAGTTCCCATTGCAGTCGGGCTCGCACTCATCGGGCACCGAATTCGTGTTGCAGTCCAGGCTGGAGCCGTACGGAGCAACATCCAGCAGATCATTGATTCCGTTCCCGTTGCAGTCCGGACAAACGCCAACCACTGCCTGCAGGACTTCCGCGATACTCGCTCCGTCGGGTCCGGTCGCGTAAATGGAAACGGGCACATAAGCGCCGCTCGTCATCACGGCGTACCGCCTCATAATCCGCTCGACGCGCTCGTTGGGTGACGGCAGTCCTCCCACATACACGCTGCTGATCATGATGCCTGCCGCCGCGGCTTGATGAGCCCGGGTAAACGCGTTGACCTCGTCTTGACACTCATGCCAGTCATCGCACCCGCCGGGCACGTTGTCGGTAGCGAGGATCAGGTGTTTGACGCACTGGGAGCGCCATGGCGAGTCGAACCGGGTCGGCGACTCCACGCACGCGCTTCCGTACGATTCCCACGGCGTGGTGCGGAGAATCTCCCGAATCGCCTCATCGGATGCTTCCGCCCAGCGCGCGCCGTTATCCTGGAAGGTTTGCAGGTCGCCTAGCATCGCGCGAACGTCGTCAACCTCGTCGGTCAGTGCTGAATGAACGCGTACATAGTCATGATCGCCCCCATACGCTCCGTCAAAGGTAATCAGTCCCACCCGCAGATCGCCGCCGGAGGTTGCCACGGCGGCATCCACTACTGCCCGCAGGCCGTTGCTGTCTGCGAGGCTCGCAATGGCTTCTTCCATGCTGCCCGTCGTATCTACCACGAACACCAAGTCGGTGCAGCCGCAGACCTCATCGGCCGCCACAATACGATGGGTTCCGATAACCGCCAGAGAAACGCAAATAAAAAAACGGAACGCACCGCGTCCCGTAACTCGGTCCCTCGACAGCGCAGGTGATTTGCGTCGCCTGTGACGTCGGCTCAGAAACACGAGCGTGCCGGCGCCCAAAGCACTCAGCGTTCCAGGCTCTGGTGTTATGGAGAGCACTCGCCCTGCCAGCGTTACGCCGCCGGGTTGATCAACAAGCGAAAAGGACGTGCTATCGAAGCTCGGAAATGGCTCCAGTGGGAGGTCGTCACCGATACCCCAGCTGTTCGTGCTGTCCAAGACAGCAAGGTGCATATAGGCTGCGTTGCTCAAGAACTCAAGGCCAACATCGATGCGATACGAATCGGGCTCGCCAAACACGTCCCTTACGCTCGTCAGATTCATGTATCCGGCTGTGGGGCCGGAGAATGGCCGCCCACCTACCTGGCCACTGATGGACTGAACGGCATTCTCGTACGATCCTATGACCGTTGAGGGGTTCTGGTCCGGCGTTGATGCCTCAAACGCATAGCGTCCCGTCAGCAGATCGCCGACTTCCAGCAATCCCGCGAAGACACCGTCTCGATCGTACACGCTGGTGAGTTCAACGGTGAAATCAAACGTGACCAGATCCGCCGAAGCGGGAAGCCCGCTAGCGGCGAGCGTAGCGAGAACCGCACCTGCTGCTTTTGCGTTGAACCGAGACATGATTGACCCTCCGACAGGCAAGCACCGCGTATCCGCCATCGGGTTGGGGCTCGTGACGGGGGCAGGCAGCAGGAAAAAGGTCGTGTCCACGTGCCCCGTCCATATCCCAGAGCGCCGAACCCCGCAGGGCCGCCCCTGCGCTTACTATCCTATCGAATGTGGTGTTTTAACGCAATGCCTTTCGTCGCAAAGAGCGTTTTTTTTGTGGAAGGTAATTATATGTCAATAGATGTCTTCTAAACAAGGGCCTAGCTGTCATACTTTAGATATTCATCTGAGACGGTGCCGCAGCACCTGTGGTCCGCCGAGACGCTTCAGGCGTGCGTGCTGTCCTTGCGATTGCCGTCTTGGCAGGCGGGATTCCAGCGGGGGCAGTCGGCGATGTCCCGTCCATAGCCCAGCGCACCAGACCCCGGAGGGCCGCCCCGGACCGACAGCGCACCGAATGCGGCACCTTGCAGCCTCCCCAGTGACCCGACGAGAGACTCGTGCTGTCTCCGATGTCTTCAGGGATCGCCATGCACGATCCCGGCGTTCAAATCACCTGGTACCAGAGGAACAGACCAGCCCCAAGGTTGGCGGTCCTATGGTGTGGGACGGTCACTCACGAGGTGATCCGGCGGGGCCGACGATTTCCGGGCGCCGGGGGCATGGGCGGAGGTCAGTTGCTGGCGCCTCACCGCCAGCACGGCGGCGAAATCGCGATTCAGCAGGAAATCGTGGGTCCGACCGGGCCGAATGCGATTGCGCTTCAACTCCTCGATCGAGGCGGTCAACTCCTCCTTGCGATCCGGCGGCTGGATGGAGTCCACCAGGTCCTGCTGGTTGAGCGCGAACTCGACATCCGTCATGGCAGACGCCAGTTGGACGGTATCGGCCAGAAGCGCACGGCGTGCGATTCGGGCTCGCTCGTCCATCGGGCCCAGGTGGGCGATCTCACCCTCGATGAGCCGATCGATCATCGTGGCGACCGCCGCTTCGCCTTGGCCGCGGGCTCGCTCGAGCCACGTTGCCAGGTGCGAATCATCGCGGGCCTGCCCGACCCGCACGGGGTCTTTGAGGTTTTTCGGCGGGAGCAGGCACGGCTTGTATTCCTTGAGCACCTCACGCTGGGCCGGCCGGAGCACGCGTTCGGCGGCCAGCTCCAGTTCCACGAGCCGGGCATCCAGCACGACCGGGTGCAGTTTATCCCTGGGTTGCGCCTCGCGTTGGGCCGTTTTGAGTTGTTCGGCCTGGTCTGCCAGTGCGATGAGCTGCTCCATCTGGCCCGGGCTGAAGTACATGCCGTTTACCAGGTTCCAGTTGTTGATTTCCTTGCTCAATTCGCGGATGGCCCGGGCATCCTGCTCGCAGTGAGTGAGCGGATATTCCGATGTGCCTGCCTGCCACACGCGAAGCGTTTCGTACACCTCCGCCGGGGCGTGTTCGCCCGCCAACTCATACAGCCATCGTGCGGCGCTCGGCGCCAGCAAGTACCTGGCCAGGGTCTCCGGCCTGGGATGGACGAAGCGATTGATTTCGTCGATCTCCGCGCGGTAGGCCTCCATCGCGGGATCGTCCGGTCGGCGGACGGGTGGCGCGTGCCGCACTCTTCGCATCATGTTCCGGGCGAGTTTCCGTTTTTCCTTCGGGCTGGCGTACTGCGCGAAGACGGCCTTACGCTGCGGCGTGTAATGCTCCACAACGCGAAGCTGCGAAGGCGAAAGGACGGCCTCGACCTGTTCGGCTAGGGCGTTGAGCTGCACGGCGTGGGATTCCCGGCTTTGCTTCGCCTGGCCGTGAATGCGGGCCGTGCGATGCTCCACGTCCGGACTAAAGCCCTGGTTTAACCGATCCTCCGCAAGGAATGCGGCGTACGCCTCGACTTCCTGCGGCTGAATCTCCGCCTTCTCGTTGTACCGTTGAATGTTCACCGCGCAGGCCTGAACGTAGACGGGCAGGATGGACCGGGCCTGCTCCCGGCTGAGCCCGATCGACAGAATGAAATCGAGCGAATCGAGCGACTGCCCGTCTCGATCTCCGCGGACGCCCTCGCGCAACGATTCCGGCACATCTGCCGCGAAGGCCAGGGGAATGGCCCCCGGAGCGAGCGTCATCAGCACACACGATCCTGCCAAACGGACCAAGCGACAGCGGATCATGCGGTACCTCCTGACGGCCATCAATCGACCGACCCGGAAGCCATACGCCGGCCCCACCCTGATTATTGCCGCAAGAAGGCGGTTTGCCACCCGCTCTTGGGGTGCCACTGCTCTTGCGCAGCGCCGCGGTGGTTCCTACTTCACGACCAGCCGGACCGTCTGCCGGATGTCGCGGGACGACGCGCCCACGAGCACGTCAAAATCGCCCGGCTCGGTCACCCACTGCTTCTTCTCGGGCTGATAGAAGCTGAAGGCGCGGGCGTCCAGGTCGAACGCAACATCCCTGGTTTCGCCGGGAGCGAGGCTCACCTTCACAAACCCCTTGAGTTCCATCCGGGGGCGCTTCACGCTCGATTCCATGTCGCGTACGTAGAGCTGCACGACTTCCGCACCGGCCCGCTTGCCGACATTTTTGACCGTGCACGTCACGCGCACCGGCTCGCCGGGCGAAACCGTTTCGGGCGTTACCTTGACGTTCGAGATATCGAAGTGGCTGTAGGACAGCCCGTGGCCGAACGGGAATCGCGGCTCCACCTTCTTGATGTCAAAGTGCCGGTAGCCCACGAAAATCCCTTCCGCGTAGTCTACCTTGCCGTCTTCGCCCGGGTAGTTGCCGTAGGCCGGGCAGTCTTCCCAGCGCTTCGGCAGCGTCACGGGCAGCTTGCCCGACGGGTTTACATCGCCGAACAGCACGTCCGCGATGGCGTGTCCGCCTTCCAGGCCGGGGTACCAGGCTTCCAGCACGGCCGGAACCTTCTCGATCCACGATTCCATCAGCACGGGGCTGCCGTGAATCAGCACGACCACCGTTCGCGGGTTTGCCTGGCGAACGGCGGCGATCAGCTCCGCCTGGGGTCCGGGCAGGTCCATATCCTGCTTGTCCATGCCTTCGCCTTCGAACTGCTTGGTGAGCCCGACGAACACCACCGCCACGTCCGATTCCTTGGCCGCCTGCACGGCGGGCGCCGTCTCGTCCTCATGGGGCGGCGTCCAGCCGAGCCGCACGACTGCGGATCCCTTCGCTTCGAAGTACTCCAACAGCAGGTCGTACTCCCGACCGGCCTCCAGCGTGAGCGTCGCGGTCACCGTTTTGGTCGCGTGCTCGCCCCAGTTGTCGATCACCATGTGGCCGTCGACGCAGAGTCGCGAGCCGTCATCGCTGGCGACGGCCAGCACGTGCGGCCCGGATTTGGCGGGTATGAGCTTGCCGGTCCAGCGAGCGGAGAAGTCGTCGTCCGGCACCTCTGGCGCGGGTGATCCGCTGCCCCAGTCGAAATTCACGGCGGCGT
>CAZBFW010000334.1:0-5357 GCA_964491135.1 uncultured Phycisphaeraceae bacterium
AATCATGGGGGCAGCCGAGACCGCCCTGGCTTCGGAACTCGCGCCAACTGATGCCGCACTCGGGGCACTGCCGTTTGGCCGTCTGCTGCACCGATGCCCCGTGCTTGACGAACTTCTCGAGGATGGACGTGATGCCCTCTTGCGGCTTGAGCAGCAGGCCCTCATTCTGGGCGCAGCCCTCGCAGAGATGACGCTCGCGCTTTTCGCCCGTGGGCAGCACATCCGTCAGATGGACGGTTGCGGGCACCTGGTGACAATGCTGGCAGAGAATTCCCATCGTTCTCACTCGGGTCGAACCACCTCGCCGGCCGGCGGCCCCTCGTGCGGGCTCCGCACTCCATGCGGAACCCGCCGCTTTATCGGCTTAGCGGCAACAGGGCCATCAGCCCACCGTCCCATCGGAGCGGATTTCACCCCGGCCCCACGGACCCGACACCCGAAACTCCACCGCCTCCCATGGGCGGCAAATTCTAGTGCTCTAAGGCTTTATCGTCAATTATCGGCCCGTCCATCAGTCCGGGAATGAATCCCCCGGGGGCATACCCCGCTTCGCAGCCGGGGGCCTCCGTAACATACACCCCGCGGAGCGTCGGCGCCAGGTGCGGATCGGCGCTCAAGAGCCGGAAGATCGCTCCGGCCACCCGTTCGGCGGAGGGATTTCCCCCCTGCAACGCCGGCCATTCGTTCAGGCAGGTCCCAGCCAGTTCCTCCACGATGGCACCCAGACGCTCCCGGACGTACGCAAAATCAACAACCACCCCGATTTGATCCAACGTATGGCCGGCGAAACACGCCCGAACACACCACGTGTGCTCGTGGGTGGGTTCCGACACCCCATCGTACAGGCGCAGGGAATGTGTTGCATCAAACCTGGATGTGACGGCCACCGTGTACATGGTCTTCGTCACCAACTCGCAGCGTGGAAAGTGTACGCGCAGGCGTCCGGTCTGTCACGGCTGCTTGACCCTGCTCACACCCCAACCTACCATCGCCTCCATGCTTGCGTTTCTGCCCGATCGTACGACCTTCGACTCCCTGGCACGTAAGTGCAACACCGTCCCGGTGTACAGCCAGTTGCTCAGCGACCAGCTCACACCGGTATCGGCCTTTGCCCGTCTGGCAGAGTCAACCGAACATGCATTTCTGCTCGAAAGCGTGGTCGGGGGTGAAAAAATCGCCCGGTACTCGTTCATCGCAGCGGGTCCGATCGCGGTGTTTGAGGCAACACGAGACGCGGTCACCATCACCGAGGGCCAAGCGGTCCGCACGACCCGGGCGGACGATCCCCTGGCCGTTCTGGAGGACATGCTGCGAGGGTATCGGGCGGCGCATCTTCCGGAGCTGCCGAGGTTTGTAGGTGGGGCCGTGGGTTACGCCGGCTATGACGCCGCGCGCTACTACGAGCGGCTTCCCAACGCCCCTGCTGATGATCGTGGCTTGCCGGACATGCTTTTCGGGCTGTACGACACGATGGTCATCTTCGACCACGTGCAGAAGCTGATTAAAGTGGTGGCTCATGCCCACGTTGACCGGGACGGGGCGGACGCCAGCTACATCAAGGCCACTGAGACCATCCGGCGGATCATCGACACGCTTGCCGTACCCCGCCCGGAGCCGATCACGTTCATGCCGCCCGGCGCGGGGCCGTCCGGCCGGCACTTCACGAGCAACTTTGAGCGGGCCGTATTCGAAGAGGCGGTGGAACGCTGCCGCGAGTACATCCGAGCGGGCGATATCTTTCAAGTCGTGTTATCACAAAGGCTTACGATTGATACTCAGGCGACGCCGTTCAGCATCTATCGGGCACTGCGCACGATCAACCCCTCCCCGTTCATGTTCTACCTGAAGACTCCGAAGGTCACCCAAGTCGGGGCTTCGCCGGAAGTGCTGTGTCGGGTGGAAGATCGCGTCGTGACGTCCCGGCCGCTGGCCGGCACGCGTCGACGCGGCCGAACGCCAGGCGAGGATATGGCCCTGGAGGCCGAGCTGTTGGCAGACCCGAAGGAGCGAGCCGAGCACGTGATGCTGGTGGACCTGGGCCGCAATGACGTTGGCCGGGTGGCGCAGCTTGGGTCCGTGCGGCTCGACGACGTGATGACGGTGGAGCGGTACAGCCACGTCATGCACATCTGCACAAACGTGACGGGGTTGCTCGCACCGGGTCGGACGGCGTTCGACGCCTTGCGGGCCGTGCTGCCGGTGGGAACGGTGAGCGGGGCGCCGAAGATCCGGGCGATGGAGATCATCGACGAGCTGGAGCCGACCCGGCGCGGCCCCTATGCGGGAGCTGTGGGGTACGTCGATTTCGCCGGGAACATGGATACGTGCATCGCGTTGCGCACGCTGGTGATCCGCGAGAAGCCGCAAGGGCCGGGCTACACGGTGGATGCCCAGGTGGGCGCGGGCATTGTGGCCGACTCCATTCCTGCCAACGAATACAAAGAGACCATCAACAAGGCGACCGGAATGTTGAAGGCGATCGAGATCGCCGAGACCTGGGCACGTTGACGGGTCTTGACGCGGCCGGGGCAAGCGCATCACGGCCACCCTAGGGCGCGTGCCGGCGCACCACGACTCTGGCATGGCACGAGCTTCCCCGGCATGATGAACGTCCGGCACTCTGGTTGGGAAAGGAGAAGCGATGTACACGGGACGGTCCGCATTGCTGTTGCTCGCGGCCGGGGTCGTCGGCTTCTGGGGGTTTGCGGAGCGGCCCGAAACCACCGTGCAGGCGAATCCGGATTTCGCCGCGTCCGGCCCCTGCGGTGGCGCTTCCACCGTGCCGGCGCTGGTCACGGTGCGTGTGGTGGACGAGCGATTCGTCGTTCGCGTAACGAACCAGGCCTTGCTGGACCACATGATCGACATCTGCGAGGGCCACGCGCCGCAGAAGATTGTCCTGGGCACCCTGCGTACGGGGAACGACGGCTACAACCACGATCCGTCGAGCGGCACGGTATGGTCGTGGCATCTGCGCGAGGACTCGATCGTGCTGGCGGACTTTGCGGTTGAACTGTGTGACGGCGTTCCGTCATTCGTGGAAGGAACGCTCGAGTACTGGCACGATTTGGTCGGTGAGTATTGCCCGTGGTCCAGCCGGATTGTGGCCGTCGGCCCGGACATCGGTCTGCCCGGCGATTTCGATCTGAACGGAGTTGTGAACCACGCGGATTACGCCGCCCTGGGCGAATGTCTCAGCGGCCCGTCGCCGGACCCGTGCTCCGATTTCGTGATGGGTATGCCGCCGTGCCCGGACCGCTGCTTCGAGGGCCCGGCCGGATGCTGCGCGACGGACATGAACGAGGACCCGGACATCGACCTGGCGGATTACGCCGCGTTTCAGGAGGCGTCCGCACTCTGAAGGGCCGCTTCCTGCATGCGAATGAACGATCGCGTGTTCCCCTGCGGTCATCGGCCGCCGGTCAAAGGAGAACAGGATGCACGGCGATTTGAGTCGGTTGTTTGCAGTGCCGCAAGGTGTCACAACCCGCTGGGCCAGCCCGGAGAACTGGAAGGGCGAAAAAGGGAGGGCCGCCCAGGCCAACGGCGGTCGGAAGGGCTCTCCGTGCTTCCCGCTCAAGGCGGGTGAGCAGCGAGTGCTGGCCGACGTGAGCGGAAGCAGCGGAACCATCCGCCGGATCTGGGTGACCATCGGCAACCGCATTCCAAAGGTGCTGCGCGGGCTGCGGCTGGACTTCCACTGGGACGGCAAGTCGAAGCCGGCCGTCAGCGCGCCGTTCGGCGATTTCTTCGGCATGGGGCTGGGGCGGCTGGCGCCGTTTCAATCGGCGTTGTTCGCCAACCCGGAGGGTCGAAGCTTCAACTGCTGCATCCCCATGCCATTCCGAACGGGCATGAAGGTGGTCGTGACGAACGAAAGCGACGTCGATGAAGGCTCGATGTTCTTCGACATCGACTACACCCTGGGCGACCCGCACGGCGACGACGTAACGTACTTCCATGCCCACTATCGCCGCGAGAACCCGACGACGCCGGGCCGTGACTATGAACTGCTGCCGCGCGTGCAAGGGCGAGGTCGGTTCCTCGGTGTCAACGTGGGTGTGATTGCGAACCAGAAGCGCTACGGCAAATCATGGTGGGGCGAGGGCGAGGTGAAGGTGTACCTCGACGGCGATTCGGATCTGCCCACGCTGTCCGGCACCGGCACGGAAGACTACATCGGGACGGCCTGGGGCCAGGGGCGCTACGGCCACCTCTACCAGGGCTGCCCCATCGCGGACCTGGAGAACATGCAGTACGCGTTCTACCGGTATCACATCCCGGACCCCGTGTTCTTCCAGAAGGACGTTCGCGTGACGATTCAGCAGATCGGTTGCTGGGGCCCGGACACGCGGCCGGCGATTCACTTCGCCGGGCAGCCGGTCTACAAAGCCGGCCCGGGCCGAGAGGTGCTGGACCTGTCGGCCAGGGGTGTGCCCGACGCGTACGGCCTGTTCGAGCGTCAGGACGACTGGTCGAGTTGCGCGTACTTCTACCTGGACCGCGCCACCAACGATCTTCCGGCGCTGGACTCGGTGGAGAAGCGCGTCGGGGGTCTGCTGGAATCGGCGGAGGCGCCGAAGCGGATCGATGCGTGAGCGAGGCGGCGGATCGGGCCGGCCGGGGTTCGCGAGCCGCATATAATGCTGCATGGAAAAGCACTTCTTCGCGGTGGTCCGGTTGCCCTGTTTATCCAGCTTTCCCGGGCCGCCCGAAATGTTCCGTCAGAAAGCGAAAAGGTCGCGTCCAAGTGTCAACATCTTCGAGCAGAATCCCAATCACTCCGGCGGTGATCGCGACGGGCTGAGTTGTGCACTGCGGGAGTCGGGTGCTTACCGTTTGGCCGGGCGGTTGTGTACCATGACCCTAGTTGCCGGGCGAACGGGGGTCCGCAGGCGCTCGCTTGAAGACTCAGCCTGAGCGAACGGGCACCGGCCTGCGGCTCCTTCTCGCGGGTGGCGAAGCAGACGAGGTGCGTGGTGTCGGAGTGGAATCCAGACAACCCGTGCGCGATGCCGGCCTGCCGGAAGCCTGACGGGCGTTGCGGCTGCGCGGGTATCGAGCGTGATGGCCGGTTCGCCGAGTCCCGCCGCCCGGGGGACCAGGCGGAGATGGTTTGCGCAGCGGACCCGTCGAAGCTTTGCTGCATGGCAGACGACGGGCGAAGCGCAAAGACGGTCGCCGAGGCAGATCCCAAACAAGCATGAGGGTCGGAGGCACGAGTTCCGCTGAGGTGGCATGGGTGGTTCCGCGGTAGGCGCCTCGGGTATGGGGAAACACTGCTGAAGCGGACACAGGCAGGACATGGCCGAGGTGGAAGCCTACGGGCATGGCGAAACGCGGCCGACGCGCGCACG
>CAZBFW010000335.1:0-5340 GCA_964491135.1 uncultured Phycisphaeraceae bacterium
GATAATGAGCGGTGACTGGAGTTCAGACGTGTGCTCTTCCGATCTGAATCTCCAGCACCTCGCGAACGACCTCCGCGGGCGTCGTCTCCGGCGTCGAGCCGGACGGCGTCACGCCTCCCAAGATCTGAATCACTCGTTCCACGTCGCGGATGCCGCCGGCCGTCTTCTCGTCGAGCGCCGCCCGGGTCGGGTCCAGCGGCGTCAGATGGACGACGCCCAGTTCGCGCAGGGCCTGCAGCAGGCGTTCACGGTCGGTCTGCCGGGCCACGAGAAACACCTTGGCCATCGGTACGATCATGCCGTCTGGTTCTCCACGCCGCCGTCGGTATCGTCATCATCGGGGGAGGTGTCGTCTGCACCGACCTCTACGGCCAGCTTGCTCTTGGCGATCTTTGCCCGGCCGACGGCCGCGGTCATCTCGTCCCCCAGCTTGATGCGGATGACCCGGATCGCGTTTCGCGACTCGGGGATCTTGACCTTCTCGAACAGGTTGACGCGCTGGACGATCCGGTTGAGCTCACGGCTCAGCAGGCGATACGCTTCATCCAGCACGTTCAGGCGGGCCTGGAAGCGGCTCAGGCCGCGGAGGTCGTCCAGTGCCCGGTCAACCCAGGCCGGCGTGCCGAACAGGCTGTACTCCGCCGGTGGGAACACGGCCTCCTCAAAAGCGGGCAGGCTCACTCCGGCGACGTTGAACCGGGACGTCCGGACCTCAGTCGGCTCGGCCCACTGGCGCAGCGGCAGGCCGGCCGGGTCCGCCAGCACCGCCTCGTACTTGCGGAACGCCCTTGTGGCGGCGTCCAGTTCGCTCTGCAGCTCAGCCCGGCGCCGGGCCGCCTCGCGCAGCGTCATCTGCAACTGCTGCTGTTTGAGCTTCAGCATGGGCAGAAACCGCTGGTAGCGCGTCAGCCGGTCGCGCTGGCGTTTCAGTTCGGGGCGTGTCAGTTTGATCTTCGTCGCCACGTTCGGCCGGTCTCCGCGGTCAAGTCAAAGGCTTGGGCCAGTGCTCTTCGATGATCGTCCGCCGGATGCCCGTTTCCGCCGGCTCGAAGCATTCCGCCAGAATCGCCCAGCACCGGTCCAGGGCCTCGAACAGCGGAATGTTGACGGACAGGTCCATGATCCGCTCTTCGAACAACGTTCCGTAGGTCAGCAGCCGTTTGTCCCACTCGGACATTTCGAAGCCCATGTCGCGCTTCTCGCGGCTCTCGCGGCACAGGGCGTACAACTGGATGCAGGCGTCCATGATGGCCCGGTGGTCGTCGCGCGTTTTGCCGTTGACCTGCTGCTTCAGCCGCGAGAGCGATCCGAAGGGTTCGATCCGCCCGTTTCGCAGGTAGAACTGCCCTTCCGTGATGTAGCCGGTGTTGTCCGGAACGGGGTGGGTCACATCGTCGCCCGGCATCGTGACGCAGGCCAGGACGGTCATCGAGCCGGTCCCGTCGAAGTCCACCGCCTTCTCGTACCGCCGGGCCAGTTGCGTATACAGGTCGCCCGGATACCCGCGGTTCGACGGGATCTGCTCCATGACGATCGCGATTTCCTTCAGCGCGTCGGCGAAGGCGGTCATGTCGGTCAGCAGCACGAGCACCGTTTTGCCCTGGAGGGCAAACTGCTCTCCGACCGCCAGGCAGAGATCGGGAACCAGCAGGCATTCCACCACGGGATCGGCGGCGGTGTGAACGAACATGATCGCGCGGCCGAGCACGCCGCCCTGCTCGAAGGCGTTGCGGAACTTGAGATAGTCGTCGTGTCGAAGGCCCATGCCGCCCAGAATGATGATGTCCGCGTTGGCCTGCAGACCCACGCGAGCCAGCAGCTCGTTGTAGGGCTCGCCCGCCACGGAGAAGATCGGCAGCTTCTGCGACTCCACGAGCGAGTTGAAAATGTCGATCATCGGAATGCCGGTGTGCACCATCTTGTCCGGCATCCGGCGCTTCACCGGGTTGATGGCGGGGGTGCCCAGGTCGATGGGCGGCGCCTCGACCGGCCCGCGGCCGTCGCGAGGGCGGCCCGAGCCGTCAAACACGCGTCCCAGCAGGGCGTCCGAGAAGGGCACCTGCATCGGCTTGTGCAGGAACCGCACCCGGTCGTTGTTCGCCACGCCCTGTGTGCCGGCGAACACCTGCAGACTCACTTCCCGGCCGTCCAGCCGGATCACCTGCGCCAGCGACTCGCCCCGGTCCGAGGTCAGGACGGCAAGGTCGTCGTAGCCCACGCCGCCGGCTTTCACCGTCACCACGTTCCCGGCAATCCGAGTGATGTCGTCGAAGTACTTCCTCATTCCTCACGCCCCTTCGTGGCGATGAATTGACCGATCCGCTCCAGCAGCGTGCGGTACTCGTCACTGTCGCTGGCCGCGTAGTTCCAGTTGCGAAAGAGGTCCGTCCCCCGCACGATCGTCTGGCGGGCGACGGTCTTGTCGTCGAACCCGAAGTTCAGGTCCAGGACCTCGAGAATCTTGTCAAAGACCGCCTGCTGCCGGTCGGCCGGCGTCGCCCCGTCCACCTCGTCGAACGCGTTCTGCTGGAGATAGCAGTTGTCGAAGAAGTCGGCCTTCAGGGCGACAGTGAAGTCCTCCGCGGAGGTGCCCTCCTCGCCGACCACGGTCATCATCTGGCTGATTTCGCTGCCCCGGGCCAGCAGATTGCGTACCCGGGCGACCTTGTTCGGATCGATGATGCCCTGGTACTTGCTCCACGATTCCAGGGGGTCGATGGCGGGATAGCGGCGGGCGTCACTGCGCGCCCGCGACAGGCCGTGAAACGCGCCCACGACCTTCAGCGTGCCCTGCGTGACGGGCTCCTCGAAGTTTCCGCCCGCCGGGCTTACCGTTCCGCCGATGGTCAACGAGCCGACCTTCCCGTTCTTCAGCTCAATGGCCCCGGCACGCTCGTAAAACGCCGCGATGCGGCTCTCCAGGTAGGCCGGGAAGGCCTCCTCGCCGGGAATCTCCTCCAGCCGGCCCGACAGCTCGCGCATCGCCTGGGCCCATCGCGAGGTGGAATCGGCCAGCAGCAGCACGTGCAGGCCCATCTGGCGGTAGTACTCGGCCAGGGTGGCGGCCGTGTATACCGACGCTTCCCGGGCGGCCACCGGCATGGCCGACGTGTTGCAGATGATGATCGTCCGCTCCATCAGGCTGCGCCCGGTTCGCGGGTCGATCAGCAGGGGGAACTCGCGCAACGTCTCGACCACTTCGCCGGCCCGTTCGCCGCATGCGGCCACGATCATCACGTCGATTTCCGCGTGCCGCGCGGTGATCTGCTGCAGCACCGTCTTGCCCGCCCCGAACGGACCGGGAATGCAATACGTTCCGCCGCGCACGATCGGGAACATCGAATCGATGATCCGCACTCGCGTGGTCAGGGGCTCGGACGGCATCAGCCGACGGCGGGAGACGTTGAGCGGAACCTTGACCGGCCAATCCTGCTGCATGCGCACGGTGTGCGACTGACCGGCGGAGTCCTTCAGCACGGCGATGTCGTCCGCGATGGTGTACTCACCCGCCGCCGCGACCGACTCCACGGTGAACGTACCCTTCCAACTGAAGGGCACCATGATCTGGTGTGTGAAGATGCCCTCGGGCACGGAGCCCAGCGTGTCGCCGCGCTCCACCGTCGCGCCCGGGGTCACCTCAGGAGTGAACGCCCATTGCCTGTCGGGCAGCAGGCCGTCGATGTACGTGCCGGGCTTCAGAAAGAAGCCCACCTGCCCCGCCAGCTTGGGCAGCGGGTTCTGCAGGCCGTCGTAAATCTGGCCGAGCAGCCCGGGGCCGAGCATCACCGACAGCATCTCGCGGCGGAACTCGACCGCGTCGCCGACCTTCAGCCCGCGGGTCTCCTCGAAGACCTGCAGGTCCGCCACGTTCCCGCGAACCCGCACCACCTCAGACAACAGCCGCACACCGTCGGACCGCACGCAATACCCGACCGAGTTCTGCACCACCCGGGCATCCGTTTCGGCGATCACGAGGTTTCCGAACACCGCTACGATCTTGCCAGTCAACCTGTTGCCCTTTCGAGAGATAGTGACGACTCGTCCGCGGAAGTGCCGGTGAAGCCGCGCTCCTCGGCGTCAACCACTCGCTTCCATTGCTGCATCAGCGCCAGCTTGGCCGCGAAGGCCGCCAGTTCGTCATCCTGGAACGTGTACCATGCTTCGTGGGCTGTCAGCCAGTTCCAGCGGGCCCGGATCAGCACGCGCAACCCGTCGAGAGGGGTCGCCGCCGCCGACCACTCGTTCAGCACCGTCTCCAGGTCCGCCTGGGAGTCGCCCAGGTCCGCCGCGACCCGAAAACCGACCTCGTCGAGCCCCAGCCGCTTCGCTCGCGCTGCTGCCAGTGCGTTCCGCAAAGCCACCTCAAACCCGACCCAGCGGTTCAGGAAGACACTCCCGCACTTGCGTGCCACACGGTGTGCGTGCCGGAAAGCCGCCTCCCACAACCCGTCCACCCGGGAGACCAGCGATCCCGACTCGGCGACCGTCGCCAGGTGCGGCGGCAGGGGAGCCTCATTTCGCGCCTGCGCCGGCGTGAGCACCGCCGGCTCGACCGCCCGGAGTTCTCCCGCCAGAAACGCCTCCCGCTGCACGAGATCGTCAAACAGCAGGACCGATTCAACCAGGGCCCTCGCGCCCGGCAGGGCGGCCACATGCTCAAGCAGCCAGCCCGGGGTGACCGGCGGTGTGAGCCCCAACTCGCCCAATGCAGGTAAAGCGGAGATGTAAAAACGGCGGTCGCTTTTCATGTTTTCAATGGTCGTCGGTCGCGGCATGGAAGACGATGTTCTTCAACTCCGGCCCGACAATGCCGGCCAACACGTCGACCACGGACTCCAGCGTCACCTCGACCGTCCCGTCGACCAGCGTGTACTCGAATCCGTCCGTCTTGAGGTTCCTGTCCAGCACAACTCCCAGGCCGCCCTTCCGGGCATCCTCGACCAGGGAACCAATGCCATAGTCCGTCAGTTGGTGATGCATCGACTCCGGGACGTTGATGGTCATCGTTTCCCGGCCCTCGATGTCTGCCTTGACATACTCCATCACGACTTCGCGCAGGAGCTTGCCGATGAATTCGGGATCCGTGAGCTTTCTCTGGGCCGCCCTGGTCAGAATGTCCCGCATGGCCCGATTCAGCGAACCCTGCAGCCGGACGATTGTGTCGCGGGCGGCAAGGTGCAGCTCCGTCGCCGCGCGGGCCTCAACTTTCTCGCGTTTGGCTTCCGCGGCGGCAAGCAACTGCTCGGCCCGGACCTCGGCGTCCGCAATCACCCGCTTGGCCTGCTCTTCCGCCTCGGCGCGAATCTTGTCCGCCGCCATCTGGCCCGCCCGCACTCCGTC
>CAZBFW010000336.1:0-5325 GCA_964491135.1 uncultured Phycisphaeraceae bacterium
CTCGACGATGACGTCAAGCTGGTCACCATCATGGGCAAGGCCGGCACCGGAAAAACGCTGCTGGCCATCGCCGCCGCCCTGCACCAGGTGCTGGTGCGACGCCGGTGGCGCGGCGTCGTGGTCGCTCGGCCCACCGTGGCCGTCGGAAAGGACATCGGGTTTCTGCCGGGCGACATCGAGAACAAGATGGCACCGTGGATGCGGCCGATCGTCGACACCATCGAGTTCCTGTTCGATACCGCCAAGGGCATCAGCCGCAAGACGGACCTGAAGGCACTGCTCAAGAGCGGCGTGATTGAGATCCAGCCCCTGTCCTACATCCGCGGCCGAAGCATCAGCAACCGCTTCATCGTGGTGGACGAGGCCCAGAACCTCTCGCCACTGGAGGTCAAGACGGTCATCACGCGCGTGGGCTACGCCTCCAAGGTGATCATGACCGGCGACCCGTACCAGATCGACAACCCCTACGTTGATTCCGCCAGCAACGGCTTCAACGCCCTGGTGGAGCGATTCCGCCCGCAGCCCATCGCCGCCCACGTGGAGCTTCGCAAGGGCGAACGCAGCGAACTGGCCGAACTGGCGGCAAACCTGCTCTGAAACGCCACAAGTGTGACCCTTCGTGCCCAGCCCGCCCAAACGCGCACCGTCCGCGCCAACTCATCCACCACTCCCCATTAAACATTCGCCATTGGACATTCGTCCGCAATTCGCAATTCGCCATTGGCCATTCGCCATTGGACATTGGACATTCGCAATTCGCAATTCGTCATTCGCAATTGGACATTGGACATTGGCCATTTGCCATTGGCCATTCGCTCACGTTGCCCTTCGCATGCGCCACTGATCGATTGCGACGGCGATAATGATGATGTGCCCGACGATGATTTCCTGGATGTAGTTCGGCCAGAGCAGCGCGGTGCAGCGGTTACGCAGGTATGCCATGAGGAACGCGCCGGTGAGGGTGCCCACGATGGAGCCCTGCCCGCCCGCCAGCGATCCGCCGCCGATCACCACCGCGGCGATGACGTCCAGTTCCAGGCCGACGGCCACGGTCGGATCACCCTGGGTGAGCCGGGCGAACTGAAGCAGCCCGGCCAGCCCCACGAGCAATCCCGCCGTGACGTAGATGAACACCTTGACCCTCGGCACGCGGATGCCGCAGAGTCGGGCGGTCGCCTCGTTGGAGCCGATGGCGAACGCGTAGCGGCCCAGCAGGGAGTACCGCAGCACAGCCGCCATCAAGACGGCCAATCCGAGAGTCACCCAGACGGCCGGGGCGAACAGCAGCCAATCTGCACTCGGCACGGGCTGCACCCACAATTCAAGACCGTGAGTCGGCGCGTTGACCGGCTGGCTGTTGGAAATCCACTTGGCCACACCGCGAAAGAATCCCAGCGTGCCCAGCGTGGCGATAAACGGCGGCAGCCGAAGCCCCGTAACCAGCAGTCCGTTGTAGAGTCCGCAGAGCGCCCCGGTGCCAATCGCAACGGCCGCGGCCGCCGCCACGGGGTGTCCCTGGGCCAGCGTCAGCGCGGCCATGACGCTGCACAGGGCGATGGCCGATCCGACGGACAGGTCGATGCCGCCGCTGATGATGATCAGCGTCATGCCCATGGCGCAGGTCCCGACAATGACCGTATGCACGGCGATCGTCCGGACGTCGAGCAGCGAGACGCTTCGATGCGGCGGGATCGCGTAGAAAATCGCCATGACCACGGCCAGCCCGATGAAGGGGGCCAGCACGCTCATCAGGCGAGAGCCCGTCCGGCGGGCGGAAGCGGAAAAACCGGCACTCACGCAGAAGCCTCCCGGCCACCGGCCGCCGCAGCGATGATGGCGTGTTCCGTCCATTCCCCGGCCGGTCGGGGCGGCACCAGCCGGCCGCGATGCATCACCGCGATGCGATCGCAAATGCCCAGCAGCTCGGGCACGTAGCTGCTGATGACGAGCACCGCCTTGCCCCGGGCGGCCAACTCGCCGATCAGCCGGTAGATCTGGGCCTTGCTGGCCACGTCAATTCCGCGCGTCGGCTCGTCAAGGATCAGCACGTCCACATCATGGTGGAGAAGGCGGGCGAGGGCGACCTTCTGCTGGTTGCCGCCGGACAGCTCGCGAACCGCCTGGCCCGAGCCGCGAACGCGAATCCCCAAAGCGTCGATCCAGCGCGACGTAGCCCGGTGCATCCCGGCCAGACTGACGAATCCCCAGCGGGTAAACGGGGCCAGCCGGCTCAGGGTCACGTTTTCCGCCACCGTGCGCCCGACGGCCAGGCCCTCGCTCTGGCGGTCTTCACTGAGCAGGCCCACTCCCTCGCTGAGCCGGTTGGCCGGGCTGTGCTTGTTCCGCGAAACACCGGCCACGCGCACCATGCCGCTGCGGACGATGTCCAGGCCGAATATGGCCCGAGCCAGCTCCGTCCGCCCGGCCCCCACCAGGCCGGCCAGGCCGAGGATCTCGCCGCGATGCAGGGTCAGACAGGCACCCGCCGTCATCCGGGCGCCCAGCAGGTCCTTCAGCTCCAGAACCGGCGGGCCGGGTGAATGAGGGACCTGCGGAAACATCTCGTCCAGTTTGCGCCCGATCATGAGCTCTACCAGTTGGTCCTGGGTGGCGTCTGCCAGGCGGCCGGTGCCGACGGTGCGGCCGTCGCGGAGCACGGTGTAGCGATCGGCCACTCGCTGTACTTCTTCGAGGAAGTGGGAGATGTAGACGACGGATACGCCGGACTGCCGCAATCCATCGATGACCAGGAACAGGTGCTCGATGTCGGCCAGGCCGAGGCTGCTGGTCGGTTCGTCCATGACCAGGATACGGGCGTCCAGCAGAAGTGCCCGGGCGATTTCCACAAGCTGGCGGCTGGCCGGCGAAAGGCGGCGTACGGGGGTATCCGGGCGGAGTTCCGGGTGATTCAGGCCGGCCAGAACATCGGCCACGCGGTTGCGGTAGGCGCCACGATGGATGAGTCCGAGCCGGTGATGCTCGACGCCCAGGGTCAGGTTCTGCTCGACCGTCAGGTGCGGAGCGAGGGTGAGTTCCTGGTAGATCATGGCCACGCCCGCGGCCCGGGCGGCGAGCGGTCCGACCGGTGTGAACGGTTGTCCGTCGAGGTGCATCGTGCCGGCGTCAGGGCGAACGGCGCCGGAAAGCACCTTCATGAGGGTCGACTTGCCGGCGCCGTTCTCGCCGATCAGCGCGTGCACTTCGCCGGGCGCCACGGTCAGGTCCACGCCGTCCAGGGCGAGCGTGGCCCCGAACCGCTTGACCACCCCGCGCATCTGCAGGCGGGGACCGTGCGTGGCGGGCGGTGATGCCATGTCAATGCGTCATTTGAGGTACTGGTCGAGGTCCGGTTCAATCAGGTCGCGGTTCTCGGGGAGTTCGACGTTCTCCGGCGTGATGATGGTGACGCCGGTGTCCTGCCGCGGCGGAACCGGCTTGCCGTCCAGGTGATCCACCGCGGACTTGACGCCGAGGTACCCCATTCGCATCGGGTTCTGCACGACCAGCCCGTCGATCTCATCCTTGCGAAGGGCCTCCACCAGGCCCACACTGGAGTCGAACCCGACAAAGCGGATCTTGCCGGCCAGTCCGCGTGCTCGCAGGGCCAGCAACATGCCGAAGGTGGATGACTCGTTCGGGCAGAAGATGCCGTCTACATGGTCGTAGGCGGTCAGCAGATTCTCGCTTGCCTGCTGGGCCGTGTCGCGCGTGGCCCCGGCGTATCGTTTGGGATCGACCAACTCGATGCCTTCGTGCTTGGCGAGCGTGTCCGTGAATCCCTGCTCTCGCTGCACGGTGCTGGCCGAGCCCTCCTGGTACCGCAGCAGCAGCACCTTGCCCTTGCCGCCGAGCACTTCGGCCATCCGCTCGGCGGCCAGCACGCCGCCCTGGTAGTTGTCCGTGGCGACGAAGCTCACGAAGTCTTTGCCGGCATCGGCGGCCAGGTCGGAGTCGATGATGACCACGGGAATGCCCGCCTGCGTGGCCTGTCGGACGGGCGCCGCCAGGGAGCGGTCATCCAGCGGCGCCAGGACGATGGCGTCCACTTCCCGGCTGACGAAGTTCTGAACCAGTGCGATCTGCTGTTCCCGATCGTCCTCTCGTTCCGGCCCGCGGAACACGACGTTGACGTTGCCGAGTTCACGCTGCGCCTTGACGGCCCCGGCGTGCACGGACTTCCAGAAGTCGTGGGTAGTGCCCTTGGGGATGACCGCGATCTCCCGCGTCTTGGTCGAGCCGCCGCTCGCGGCCGCGCCGGTTGTGTCGGCGGTGCTTGTCGAATTCGTACCGCCGGCCGGCTCCTCCCGGTTGCAGCCGGTCCAGGACAAGGCCAGGATGCAGATGCACACCCATCGCTTCATGACGCGTTCTCCCTTCATGCTACGAACCTGCGAATTCCGCGCGTCCCGCGTAAACATTCCCGCCCGCCGGGTGCCATGCC
Organism: uncultured Phycisphaeraceae bacterium; assembly: GCA_964491135.1. GTDB lineage: Bacteria > Planctomycetota > Phycisphaerae > UBA1845 > UBA1845 > JAFGJQ01. The sequence goes on from CAZBFW010000336.1 coordinate 4,442, forward strand.
CGTAGGCTTCAGCCTCGGGCATGTACTGCTCCCGCCCGCCCCGACGCAGATCCTTTCCCCTCCGTCCCTCCGTCCCTTGTGTTGCCGGGTGCCATGCCCGTAGGCTTCAGCCTCGGGCATGTACCGCTCCCGCCCGCCCCGACGCAGATCCCTTCCCCTTCGTCCCTCCGTCCCTTGTGTTGCCGGCGCAGCCCGCGCCCGGGCTTCATCTTAGCGACCGCCAAAGCCGACGCAACGCTGCCCCCGCCTGTGCGGCTTGGACAGGGAATCACGACTGACGCGTGTCCGGAACGCATGTCGCCCCCGCCGTCACCGTGCGCTCCCGGTGCCACTGCTCTTGATCAGGACCCATCCCCTATGTGCCACTGCTTCTTGAGCAGTGGCTCTGGCACATTCACAGATGGCCTATCCATCACACCCGTCGGACCGATCCTGCTCGCCACGCCTTCATCCGCCGCCCGGCGCCAGTGCCGCCACCTTCAGGTGGGGGTGGGGCGGAACCCTCATCACTCCCCTTCTTCTTCCTCGTCTGCACAAGCCGGCTTCCAGCCGGCTTCTCGGGCGCGCATCGCAGGTCGTGTTCGCAGGAGAAAGCCGGCTGAAGCCGGCTCCGAGAGAGAAGAAAGGACGGAGGGCCTGCCTTCCCTCGGCTGAAGCCGAGGGCACTGTCCGGCCGGCTGAAGCAGGCCGAAGCCGGCCGCGCCTCCCATCCCCAAGCCGTCCGACTCCCAGGAATGCTAGTGTCAAAGAAATGGCACTTGCACTCGTAATGGGTGACTGTCCCGAACGCCGTCCTCCGGGGCAGGTGCGAAGGCAGTCCAGGACCCCATGATCGCATCGCATCGCCATTCTGCATGAAGATGACGTATTTCCAGAACGGCGGG
>CAZBFW010000337.1:0-5301 GCA_964491135.1 uncultured Phycisphaeraceae bacterium
CACCACCCTATCCTACACTCTTTCCCTACACGACGCTCTTCCGATCTAGGCTGGTGCAGACCGCCGGGGAGTTCCCAACCCTCGTGTTCACCTCTCGCCGGGCCCTCACGGCGCGTGGCCGAACGGCCGCCTCCCTGGAAAGACGCGGCGTGGAGGTAGTTGCCTGTCCCACCGGCCGGACCGGCATCGACCTTCGAGCCGCCCTCCGCATTCTCGGGCGGCGTGGTGCGACCAACGTGCTCGTGGAGGGGGGCAGCCAGATTCTCGGCGCCTTCCGGGACGCCCGATTGACGCATGAGACATACGTATTCGTCGCCCCCATCCTGCTCGGCGGGGTTGCCGCCGTTCCTGCCCTCGGTGGCACCGGCGCGTCTCGCGTGTGCAACGTTGGCTGCTCTTCACACAAGATTGTGCGCTGCGGGTCAGACCTGCTTTATCATTCGATTTTGTAGTAGATTACAACGCCTTCTGCGTGGAGAGTCGGCGTTTCATTCCGCCATCGCTTTAAGTCAAACGCGTGCAACAGCCGATTCTTAAGACGGGGCAGTCGCGTGACCCCGGGCATCCGTACTGTGCAGTAGGTTGATGCACGGAGCGTAGCGGGGAGGAAGCAGGAGGCAGGCATGTCGGTGCGTGTGAAAGAGGAGCCTCGGGCGAGGCACCTGATGCCGCAGACCCGGCCGCAACCTCGTGCGGCAGAGACGGAAACAGAGCGACAACTCGAACAACTCACAACTCGGGCGGTTGACGGCTTCGAGGAATGGGTCAACAGCTTGCGCAAACGGGTCCGCTGCGGATCCTAACCGCCTTAAAAGAAGAAGGTTATACTGAAACGCAGTCGGTTTCGCGCCGCGGGGAAGGCAGACACAGGCGCGATAGAGCTGGCTGCGGTCGTGCTTGCCCAGTTTGCGTAGCCGGATCGACTTGACGCTTCCTGCGGCGACCCCCATAATGACGATCCGGGAGTTTGTGCATGGTGCAGGACGTTATAACCTTCTATTCTGACGAAGGTTATAGGGAATCCCTGAAGGCCGCGTGCGAAGCCTTTCGGCGTGGCGGGCTGGTCGTGTTTCCGACCGAGACCGTCTATGGGGTCGGAGCGCGGGCGGACATACCCGCTGCGGTGGCTCGGCTGCGGCGGGTGAAGCAGCGTGCGGATGAGCAGCCGTTTACCGTCCACATCGGCCGGCGTGATGATGTGGATCGATTCGTTCCGAAGGTCAGCGCGATGGCGCGCCGACTGATCCGGCGAGGATGGCCGGGGCCGATCACGATCCTGTTTCCCGTGGACGCCATCGCCGATGCCCCGATCGTGAAGGAGCTGGGTAGGGGTGTGGCACGTGCACTGTACCACGAGGGATTGGTCGGGCTTCGGTGCCCGGATGACGACCGCGCGCGCGATCTGCTGAACGAGGCCGGGGGCCCGGTGGTGGCGGCCAGCGCGAACGTAGGCGGCCAGCCGGCGCCGCGGAACGTGGCCGAAGCGTTGCGGACGCTGGAGGGGAAAGTGGACGTGGTGCTGGACGGCGGGCCGACGCGCCTGTCGGTGCCGTCCACGATCGTTCAGTTCAACGGGACGGGTTACAGGGTGTTGCGGCCGGGCGTGTACGATGAAACATCTCTTCGTCGGCTGACCGCGTTGAACATTCTGCTGGTGTGCACGGGGAATACGTGCCGCAGCCCGATGGCGGCGGCGATGTGCGGGCAACTGTTGGCGGAGCGGGTCGGCGGGCAGGCGGACGCGCTGGCGGCCCTGGGCGTGACGGTTCGCTCGTGCGGCGTTTTTGCGGCGGGGGGGGCGTCGGCGTCGGCGGAAGCGGTGGAAGTGATGCAGCGGCGCGGCCTGGACTTATCCGGGCATCGATCGCAGCTATTGAGCGCAGAACTGGTCAACCAGGCGGATCACATCTTCGTCATGACGCAGAGTCACTGGGACAGCGTGGTCCGAACCGTGCCTTCGGCGAAGGACCGGTGCCGGCTGTTGTGCGACGGCGAGGTGGACGATCCGATGGGCGGCTCCACGGAACGATATGCGCAGTGCGCGGCGCAACTGGAGGCCGGCCTGCGTGAACGGCTGAAAGAGGTGGAAATATGAGAATCGCACTGTCCAGCGACCATCGCGGGTTTGCCGCCAAGCAACACATGATCGAGGCGCTCCGCCGGGCGGGGCACGACATCCATGATTTCGGCTGTGACACGCCCGAGGTGTGTGACTACCCGGATCCGGGATTGAAGGCGGCGGAGGCGGTCGCGGGCGGCCAGTGCGACCGGGGCATTCTGTTCTGCGGGACCGGCATCGGCATGTCCATCACGGCGAACAAGGTGCGCGGCGTGCGGGCGGCGGCGGTCCACGACGAATTGACGACCACGCTTTCGCGCAAGCACAACGACGCCAACATCATCTGCCTGGCCGCCGACCTGATGGGCGAGGAGCTCATGCGCCGGGTCATCGACGTGTTCCTGAAGACCGACTTCGAACGCGGCCGACACCAGCGCCGCGTCGACAAGATCGTTGCCTACGAGAACCACAACGGCCAGGCGGGCTGAGCGGTTCGCTCATCGCGCCGGCCTGCATTCCGCTCCGAAGGAGCGTAAGGGTGTGGCCCGGGTCGCGAGCCGGGAAAACCGACACCCGCAAAGCAAAGTCGCAACGGGACGACAGTCCCTATCTCACGCCGTCGTTTCCCGTGGCACGCGGTTTCGAAGGTTCGCCGGGAAGGCATGGTGGATGAACTGTCACCTGAAGTAGACCTGCTGGAGCGTCTGTCGGCGGAGGACGCCAGTCTGTACGACGCCGCGTTTGGCTCCTGCCGGGCGTTTCGGGACCTCACGCACGCCCAGCACGCCGTCGGCATCTTTGTCGAGGCCCAGGCGGTGGAGCTCTACGACAGGCAGTCGGAAGCGCAGGTCGCCATCCCCTTCCACAGTGCCAGATGGATCATCCAGGACGATGCAAACTGGGAAAGCGATGCGCCGTACTGCCTCCGGCTGACCCGGAAGGGGTACAAGCAGTTTGTGGAGGACAGCGCGAGTTTCTTCGAGCGTCTGTTCCGCAGGTCGTGACAGACGAGGAGTCTTAACCAGAACGGTCTTGGCGTGCGGAGATCGGATTGACAAGGCGGCCCATTGTCGTGCGCACTCGCCACCTTTGCCCTATGCTCAAGGGCCATAGGCCCGACCGAGGACAGGCCGCCGCTTCAACGGCGGTTGAGCGGACCATCCCTCTCATATTCCTTGTTCTCGGAGGGACCGACTGAATCCCGGCTGTGATGCTCAAACGTCTGATGCGGTGTGATGCGTAGCCATGCACGATCTCGCCCGGAACAACCCGTCGTACGATATCCTCAGCCGTCACCGTGCGCCCGTTGTTCCGGCGAACCGGCCAGGATAGCATGCCTATGTGTGCCCCAGACCACAACGCGGGAACATGCAGGGGGGCACGCGCGCGTCCGGCAGAATGGGCGTGGCGTAATCGAATCGGTATCGCGTGAAACCGGGTGAATCATGGGCGAAGATCACGACGAGAAGCTCGCACAGGAGTGGTTCGACCGCAAGACGTCGCATATGGAGAAGATCCTGGGCAAAGAGCATGACATGGTCGGGCACGCCATCATCCCCTATGCAATCGGTGGCGCGCTCGATCTGTACTACTACCCGAACGGCATCCCAGGGACCGCCATCGCGACGAAGGAACTCTGCGAAATGCCTGATGAGGGCTCGACGAACGACGTTTTCGAGTTGTACGAGCTCGTCATGTTCACGCGGCACGATCTGTGCATGGACGACTGGCGGGATGATGCCACGCCGTTCGGCAAGGCGCACTCCAACATCAACCGCATACTGAATCTCATCGCTCGCTACAGTGCCGAGGCGACCCTCAACCCGTATGAAACGTGCGAATTCCCGGAGGAGATGGAGCGCGTGGGAGGCAAGTGTCTGATCTTCGACGCGTACGGAAGGGGGCCCGAAGCGAGAGCGCCGTTCGGGTTGCTTGCGGTCATCGAGATCTTCCCGTCGGAAATGCAGTTCGCGCGGAAGCACGGCGGCGGCAAGTTGCTCTCGAGGTTGAAACGGGCCAACCACTACCCGTACTCGGATTTGGACCGCGAGCCGGTGGCGTGACCGGGAGGCGGGCTCAGGCGGACTCGAAGACAAGAGGCCGCGGGTCGCAGGATGGACGCGAAGCAAATCGTCATCACGGCGGTCCTGACGGTCGTTGTCGTCTTTCTGATGGACAGAGCCAGGAGCCTTTACCTCAAGTGGCGGCTACGGGCTGCAGGGACGAAGTCCAGAAGCGGGAAGCCCGTTTCGAGGGAAGATCCGAAAGAGGGCCGCATCGAAATGTCCCCGGACGCAGTCCGTGTCGCGCATCCCAAATCAGGCGTCGCTGAGGTTCCCTGGAACGCGATCACTCGGCTCGTTGCCTTCAAACGCGACGTCTTCATCGTCGACCTGATCTGCCTGCACTTGACGTATGGCGAGAGAGGACAGCAGAAGTGTCTGGAGGTGCATGAGGAAATGCTCGGGTTTCAGAACCTGATCGACGCACTCCCCAATCGTTTTCCCCTGCGGGATAAGGACTGGTGGTGCAAGGTAGCATTTCCGGCCTTCGTCCCGAATGCAACCACGCTGTGGGAAAAGCAGGACGCCGCAACGGCCTGAATCACGTCCAAACCGCACGGCGCAGGCGACGCGCTGGCCGCTTGACCGACAGTTGGGGCTTGGGCATCATCACAACGAGCAATTGTGGCCGCCCGACGGAGACAATCATGACCGCTTTGCCCAGGATGTTTGCAGGCGTGCTTTGCATCGCCTTGCCGCTCGGCGCGCTGAGCGGGTGCTCATCTCCCGTTGTGAGTAGCCCGCTGGATGAAACAACGTGGAGGCTGGTTGCCTGGTCGATCAGTTCCATTCACCCGGGCAGCGTCACCATTACGGCCGGCTTCGCCCACGGGCAGATTTCGGGCAACAGCGGCGTTAACAGCTATAGCGGCCCGTACACGGTGGGCCCGGGCCGGGCGTTCTCGGTCGGGCCGATTTCGAGCACGTTGATGGCCGGCCCGGAGGAGGCCATGCGGGCTGAGGCCGCTTACCTGATGCTGCTCGAAGAGGCGCGGTCGTACCAGCTGGCCGACGGCACGCTGACGCTGTACGACGAGGGCGGGAACGAATCGCTCATCTTTGAAGTCTCGGGCGAGTAGTGGCGGGTGCTGGTTGGGGCACTGCTCAAGAGCAGTGGCACACGATGGCACTGCTCAAGAGCAGTGGCACACGATGACACTGTTCAAGAGCAGTGGCACG
>CAZBFW010000338.1:0-4475 GCA_964491135.1 uncultured Phycisphaeraceae bacterium
AGATAATGAGCGGTGACTGGAGTTCAGACGTGTGCTCTTCCGATCTCGGAGCGCGGCGTCGGGGTCCGGTGCCTGGAGGTCTTCGACGGACAGCACGGCCACGGCGGCGGGGCCGGACAGCGTTGCCACGAGTTCGGTTTTGCCCGGCTCCAGCTTGACCGGTTTGGTCCGGACCGTCACTTCCGGCGCGAGCGCCCTTGGCGTGTTCAGTTTTTTCGCGATGTCCTGGACCAGTGGCTTGAGTTCCTCCGCCTGAACCGGCGTGAAGGACTTCACGTTTGTTCCCGCCGGGTAGGTGCGGTAATTCACGTGATAGTAGAAGTCCTTCTCGTCACTGGTGACCTTGCACCACTTGGCGTAGGGGATCGGGAGGTAGCTGTTCCAGCCGGCGCTGCGGACATGGGCGATCGGTTCGGGGTTGTACGGCACCTTGCCGCTGAGGAAGTCGGCCATGGGAGCTTCGATGACCGGTTCGGGGTCTTCATCGACGTACACGCGGAGAATGCCCCTCGGGTTGGCGGACCAGATGCGTACGATGGCTCCGGGTCCTTCGGCATCCATCATGACGTACTCGGTGCGGTCCGGGCGGGGCTCCTCCCGTAGGAAGTGGCCGGCGTCCGCATTGGCGAACCAATCTTGCTCGGGCGATTTGGACGCCCGGTCATAGCTGGAGAACTGGCGGCACGTATACGACGGGTCCGGCAGGCGGGTCAGGCGGGGCAGGTCGGCCATTTCGTCCAGCAGCGTCCGGATCGAGATTTCCGGGGTCCCTGCGGAAACGGTCAGCGTGAGAGCGGCCAGGCACGAGGCAATCATGCGTGTCATCCTATCGCAGGGACTGTCTTGGGGGCCCGTCCCCCGCCACGGCACCTGCGTATAGGTACGCGGAACGGGGGCCGGATGCAAGCGTTGCCACGCGCATTGTGCCACGGCGCTGGGGCCGCGGGGTTCCGTTCCCCGATCCGGCCGGGGCAGGGTGACGACGCGCCGGTCGGTCGCCGGGCTTCTCCCGTTGGCGCCTTCGCGGTCCGCCGCGGCGAGGCCCCCGGTTACGCCGTGGCAACGGTTGATTTGGGGAGGGTCTGCGGATACGCTGAGGCCCGCTCACGGTGCCGGCGCCGCGACCAGGGAATGCGGCGCCGATCTTGTAGGAACAGCATTCCGTCACCATGGCCACACGCCTTCACTCGATGACCTGCCTTGCCCTGCTTGCCTGCCTGCTTGGAGGTTGCACCGAACGCAGCGAAGGAACCCGGACGGTTCTGCGGGTTGCGAACTGGGGCAGCCCGCGCGTCGAAGAGGACTTCATGTCCCTGGAGCGGCAGCTCTGGGATGAATACATGCGGGCCCGTACGGAAGTGGTCCTGCGGATTGAGCAGGTTCCGGGGCAGGGATTGTACGCTCCGAAGATGATCATGATGCACTTGGCCGGAAGCATGCCGGACGTCATGCATCTCGATGCGGCGTACTCCGCGGTGTTCATGAAGAACGGGGTCGTTCGAGACCTGACGCCGTTCCTCGAGAAAGACCCCGATTTTCATCTATCAGACTTCTTCGAGAGCGCCCTTTCCTTTGCGAAGCAGGATGGTGCGCTGTACGCCATTCCGTGGGATTTCACACCCATGGTCATGTGGTACAACAAGGAGTTGTTCGACGCGGAGTTGTTCCGAATCCCGCTTCCGGCCGCCCTGGCGGGCTCGCTGGATTACCAGGGCGACGATGCCTACCGGGAGCTGCGCGGGCATCCGGTGCCCGTTCCGCCCGAGTTGCGCGACGCCCTTGCCTCGCACGGCATCGAGCTGGCTCCCGACGCGCAGTTGGCCGTCGAACTGGCCGAGCTCGATGCGAAGAGCAAATCGACCCTCGCCTGGCGCTGGGGTTTCACCCACGCCGGCCAGGAATACACGGTGCGGCGCAAGGCATCACCCGAAGGCGCCGAGTCCGCGGTTGTGTTCCGTGACGAGGGCAAAGCGCCGTATCCGCGCTGGGGTTGGACGTGGAGCGAGTTTCTGGATACGTGCCGGGCGGTCAGCGTGTTTCCGGCCGACTACAACCCGGATCGCGATCTGCCGCTTGTCTATGCCATCACGTTTGAGAATCTCGTGCCGTTCTGGACGCCCTGGATCTGGACGAACGGCGGAGACGTGCTGAACCCGGAGGGCGACCGAGCCACCGGCTACCTGGACGGGCCGCAGACTGTTGAAGCCATGCGGTTCCTGACGGACCTGTTCTTCAAGTTCCATTACGCTCCGACGCTGCCGGAACGCGAGCGAATCGGGCAGGATCCCTTCCTCAACGGGCAGGCGGCGATGGATTTGAAGGGCCACTGGATGATGATCGACTACCGCGCCAAGCGGTTTGACGTCGGTATCACCACCATCCCGACCAACGGGATTCCGCCCGTGACGGTGATCTTTCCGGTCGGGCTGGCCATCACGACCAAGGCGACCCATCCGGAGATCGCCTGGGACTTCATCAAGTATTTCACGTCGCAAGACGTGCAGGCCCGGCGGATGGCGCAGGGCATCGCGGTCTCCGGAAACCGTCGCGCGGCCGAGCGCTTCGCGGACGATCCGCTGGAGCGGGAGTTTCTGCGCGCGACGGAGATCGCCCGGCCGCCGTGGGGCGTCTTGGTGGAGGACTATGCCTTCGTGGAAGACCTCCTGCGGGAAATGATGGAGACCGTTCACTATCAGCGGCGGGACGTGGCGGAGGCGCTGCGGGACACCGCGCGGCTGATTGACGCGGCACTGGAAAAGTGATGCAGGAACGAGCGGGCTACAACTGGCGCGGCTACGCGTTCATCGGTCCGGCGGCGGTCTACCTGGCGGTGTTTTCGCTGCTGCCGATCATCCTGGCCGTGTACATGAGCCTGTTCCGGTGGAGCCTGCTGGACCCGCAGCATGATTTCGTGGCGCTGGGGAACTACGGCAGGCTGATTCGCGATCCCTTCTTCGTTGGCGCCGTCAAAAACACCCTGCTTTACGTCTTGACCAGCGTTCCCCTGGGTGTGATCACGGCGCTGCTGGTGGCGCTGATGGTGGCCCGGCCGCTTCGCGGGATGGGGCTGTTTCGCACCCTGTTCTACGTCCCGGGCGTCTGCTCGCAGGTGGCGCTCTCGATGGTTGTGATGTGGATTCTGATGCCCGAGGTCGGCCTGCTGAACTACGGCATGGGGTTGATCAACAAGGCGGCGGGCACCGGAATCCCCACGGATACGGCCTTCCTGCGGGAGCCGGGCTGGGCGATGGCGGCGCTGGTGGCCATGAGCCTCTGGATCGGGCTGGGCCCGCGGATGATCATTTTCGTGGCCGGCATCCAGAACATCTCGGAGGAGCTGTACGAGGCCGCCTCGCTGGACGGCTGCGTGGGATGGCGCCGATTCACGAACATCACGCTGCCCATGTTGGCGCCCACCCTGCTGTTCGTGTCCGTGACGACCACGATCGCCGCGTTCCAGTTGTTCACGCCGGTCTACGTCATGACGAAGGGCGGGCCGGACCGCTCGACGGACGTCGTGTTGTTTCACATTTTCAAGGAGCTGTGGTGGCGGCGGGAGATCGGCATGGCCAGCGCCATGTCGTGCGTGCTGCTGGTGATGATCCTCCTGATCGCGGCGTTTCAGCTCTATGTCATGCGGCGCGGCCTGCATACGGAGGAATCGCGGTGAGCCGGGCTCGGGCACCTCTTCGCCGCTGGATCGGCCGATCGGCGCTGTACGGGACGCTGATCGCGATCGCTCTCTCCACGATCATTCCGTTCGTCTGGATGTTCTTCACGTCGCTGCACAACAAGCAGGCCCAGGTGCCGACCCTGCACAACCTGTTTACGCCGGACGACGGCACCTACCACTTTGAGAACTACACGTTCGTCCTGACGTTCCCGGAACTGCCCGTTGCCCGCTTCGCCCTGAACTCCCTGATCGTCACGGGTGGCGTCGTGGCCTTTCAGTTGATGATCTGCTCGCTGGCGGCCTACGGCTTTGCCCGGCTGCGCTTTCGCGGACGTGACCTGATTTTCTTCCTCTTTCTGTTCACCATGACCGTCCCGGCCCAGGTGCTGGTCGTGCCGCTGTTCAACCTGGTGGCGAGCTTCGGCTGGCTGGACACGTACCGGGGCCTGATCCTTCCGTACCCGTACCTGAGCACGGCCTTCGCCACGTTTCTGCTGCGGCAGTTCTTCATCACGATTCCCCGCAGCCTGGATGACGCCGCCCGACTCGACGGCTGCGGCGACTTGCGGATTCTCTGGCACGTGGTCCTGCCTTCCTCCAAGCCGGTTCTGGCGACGGTGGGGGCGTTTGGTTTCATATGGACCTGGACCGACTTCTACTGGCCCATGCTGGCGACCAGCACGACGCCGATGCGCACTTTGGAAGTGGGACTCTCCGTGTTCCAGGAGGCGTACACCGATACGTTCTGGTCCATTCGCATGACGGCCGCGATCATCGTGTTGATTCCGGTCCTGATCGTCTT
>CAZBFW010000338.1:4485-5284 GCA_964491135.1 uncultured Phycisphaeraceae bacterium
TCGTCTTTTTGTTCCTCCAGCGATTCTTCGTGCGGGGAGTGGTCAGCAGCGGCATCAAGGGCTGACCGCTGCGGGCGCGGCGGCCGGCGCGGCAACGGAACCATCCGGACCAGGCGAGGCAGCCATGGCAGAGAAGAAACGATTCGTGATCGGCGTGGACGTCGGCACGGGCAGTGTGCGGGCCGGCGTTTTTGATCTGCAGGGCAGAGGGCACGGCTTCGGCGTCCGGCCCATCACGCTCTGGAGGCCGAAGGCGGATTTCGTCGAGCAGTCGTCGGAGGACATCTGGCGGGCCTGCACCGCGGCGGTCAAGGCCGCGCTTAAGGCGGCGGGCGCCGCCGGCCGGCACGTGGCCGGCATTTCCTTCGACGCCACGTGCTCCCTCGTCTGCCTCGATGCCGACGACAAGCCGCTGACCGTCTCGCCCACGGGCCGGCACGAGCAGAACGTCATCGTGTGGATGGACCACCGTGCCATCGCCCAGGCCGAGCGCATCAACGCCACACAGCACAAGGTGCTCCGGTACGTGGGCGGCGGCGTATCGCCGGAGATGGAGCCGCCGAAGCTGCTGTGGCTCAAGGAGAACCTGCCCCGGACCTGGAAAGCCGCCGCACGCTTCCTCGACCTGGCCGACTTCATGACGTACCGATCCACGGGCGTCGACGTTCGAAGCCTCTGCACCACGGTCTGCAAGTGGACCTACCAGGGCCACCTGGGCCGGCGCGGCAAGACGGCGCCCAGCGTGGGAGATCGGAAGAGCGTCGTGTAGGGAAAAGAGTGTAGGATAGGGTGTAGATCT
>CAZBFW010000339.1:0-5263 GCA_964491135.1 uncultured Phycisphaeraceae bacterium
CCGCGAGGAGATTCAGAGCCGATTTGAGCAGTCCGGCAAGACGAAGCTTCCGGTCTTTGACCGTGACATCGACGACGTTCGGGGACTGCTGTACGCCCGTGACTTCCACCTGAATCCCGACCGAAGCGTGGAACAGCTGCTCCGTTCAGTCACGTTTGTGCCGGAGCAGGCCAACCTGATTCAGGTCATCCGTCATTTCCGTATGACTCACACCCAGCTGGCCATGGTGGTGGACGAATACGGCGGGGTCGCCGGCCTGGTGACCCTGGAAGACGTGCTGGAGGAAATCGTCGGGGACCTGCGCGGGCCGGCGAACGAAGAGCAACTCCTTGCCCAGACCCTGGACGACAATACGTACCGCCTCTCCGGGCAGCTCGGCGTTCGGGATTGGGCTTCTCTGTTCGGCATTACGGCGATCGAGGCCGACGTGGACACGCTGGGTGGGCTGATCACGGCTCGACTGGGGCGTCTTCCCCGCGTCGGGGACAGTGTGCGAACCGGCAACCTGACGCTTACGGTGGAATCGCTCCGCGGGCGGCGTGTGGGAACTCTCATCCTGCATCGCGCGCCGGAGGGTGCGGAGGTCCAGGCATGATCGAGACATGGCTGCTCTACGCGCTGTGCGCCCTGGCGGCCCTGCTGGGCTCCGCGTTCTTCTCCGGCATCGAAACGGGGATCTACTGTCTGAACCGCGTCCGCCTGCATCTGCGCGTCCAGCGGCAGGATCGAACGGCTCGCCCCCTCGCCCGCCTGCTGGACGACGAACAGTCGGCCCTCTCCACGGCCCTGGTCGGAAACAACATCTGCAACTATGCCCTCACGGCGGTGGTGGCCCTTTTCATCGGTCGACAGCTCGGACTGATCGACCGCAGCGCCGAACTCTATACCACCATGGTCGTGACCCCCGTGGTCTTTGCCTTCGGGGAGGTCGTGCCCAAGAACGCCTTCCGCGTCGCGGCCGACCGACTCATGTATCCGGCCGCCCCGCTGCTGCTGGCCGCTCGCTATCTTCTGCTGCCCGTGGTCTGGGGCATGCGCCGCGTCACGTCCCTGGTCACGCGTACGTTTGGTGCCGTCGAGGCCGGGGGGGATTCGCTGTTCGTGGCCCGACGGCGCGTTGCCACCGTCCTGCGGGAAGGCCTGCTTCACGTGGGCAGTGACCCTGAGCAGTTCGGGCTGGTGGAGCGCGTCCTCGCCCTGTCCAGCACGCCGGTCCATGGCGCCATGGTGCCCCGCAACCGCGTCGTTGCCGTGCGCGCGGACGCCGGCCCGGCCGAGCTGCAGGACCTCGCTCGCCGAACTCCGCACACCCGTCTGCCCGTCTACGAAAAGGACCCCCGTCGCATCATTGGCATGGTGGTCGTGCACAAGGTTCTGGCCGGTCCCTACCCACCCACGCTCCGCGATGCCATTGAGCCCGTCCTGTTCATCCCACCCCACGACACCGTGGCCGCGACCATCGTTCGCATGCGGGAGGAACGCCAGACCATGGCCGTGGTCGTCAATCGAAACGGACTCCTCCTGGGATTGGTTACCCTCAAAGACCTGATGGAGGAGATCGTCGGCGAGTTGACGGAGTGGTGACGCGCCGGGCTCCTCAGAATCCGGCTGGCGCGGTTGCGGGTTGTCGTTCGTCGCCCGATTACTGGGGTCCGCTTCCCGCCAGGGCCGACTGGAAGAGCACGTAGTCCGTCAGGTTCACGGTCATGTCGTTGTTCATGTCCGCGCAGTTGCAGAACACGGTGTACGGTATTTCGAAGCACGTCTGGAACGCGCCGAAATCGTCCAGGTCCACGTCACCGTCCCGGTCCACGTCTCCCGAACTGCAGGGAGCGCAGGGGTCCGGCGTGCACGTCGAGAACGGGCCGGCCCAGTCTCCGCCGAAGCCCATGCAATCCACCTCATACTGGTCGGCGAAGCACGTTTGCATCCAGCAGCACGCCCCGAGGGGCTGCGGGCATTCCGTACCGGAGCACAGCGTTTCCGCGCCCTGGAAAGTGCCTCCAAGCTGATCACAATGCACGCCCACCGTTTCCAGACACGATCCGTCGGGCAGACAGCAGGCGCCGAGCAGGCAGACGCCCGAGGCGCAGGTGGTCCCGTGGCCGGCGTAGTAGCCGTGGATGACATCCGCGCAGGTGCTCGGGCTCTGGTTGTTCATGCAGCCGCCGATGCCGTTGCAGCAGGCGCCCGTTGGCTGTGGGCACGTCACCTGGTCGCACGAGAGGCCCAGGTGGAAGGTCTCGCCCGTTCCGTTGCACTGCAATTCGTTCACGCCGTTGGTGCAGACGCCGTCAAGCCGGCAGCAGGCGCCCGTGGGCAGGTCACAGGGGTTGGGAGTGCACAGCGTGCCGTCGCCCACGTACAGGCCGCCCACCGCCGCGCACTCCGCCTCCGTGCGGATCGTGCATGCTCCGGCGGCATCGCAGCACGCGCCGGTCGGATCGCACGCGAACGGCACGTACGTCACCCGGATGTTCCAGTCACCCGACGGCTGGAACACACCGAGGTCGCGGAATCGGTGCCAGCCACCCGGGCACGATCCAACGCCGCAGTTCGGATGGCAGTACAGCCAGTTGTTGTCCGGGTCGGATATGCCGCCGACATCCGTCGTGGGGAAGGCGTTCGAGCCGGTTGGCGGAGGACAGCACTCCGCAGGGGTCAGCCCGAAGTTGCAGGGCGCCGTGGGCGGGTTGTTGTGCTGGTCGATGCGATACCCGATCGTAAATGTATGCGACCCGTCGTCCTGCACGAAGATCTGCTCCGGGTCGGACGGGTCGACCGTGACCTTCACGTTGACGCCCACCGTACCCGGATTCATCACGATATGCGGAAGCAGGTCACCATCCGAAACGAAACTGGCGACCAGGGTGCCCGTATCCGGCGTGCCCGACCAGACCAGCAGGGACCAGTGCGTCGTCGTCTGCACGGTGGCCTGGTGGGCGAAGATCGCCTCCATGTCCGTCACGTGAACGGGAAATGCATCCGCATCGAGCACGTACGAGGCAGCCAGGACCTCGCCCGCCACAAAACCGGCCTGCATTTGGTAGGATCCGCCGCCGAAATCGGCGCTCGAGTACGTTCGAACGACCGGCGGGCAGTCCCGCAGACCCTCTGCCCACAACACGCCGTCCTCCGCCGGAATGGGCGTGATCACCGCCTCCACCCGAATGGGAATCGGCGTCAAACGCTTTCCACACGCACCCGCTTCCAGTCCGAGCGGATCATCGGCCGACACGCCGGCGGCGCAGACCCATCCGAACGCCATCGTCAACACGACCACGCCTGTGGTCACTTTCACCGGCCGATTCGCGCGCGTCATCACGCAAGCCTCCTTCTTTCACGTGTAACCCATCCCTGCCGCAAACAGGTGTGCCCAACCCGGCAACGACTCACCCCCCTCCTTATTCTGTCACCCTAGACCTGTCTGTTCAATGGTGAGCCTGAAATGTTCTGAAAACGAGGCGCGACACGAGGGTCAATAACAATTTAAAGTGAGAATGAAAAACCATGCCCTTCGCCCGGGCGGACCGCCATCCGGCAGCCTACATCAAGTCGCCTGACAGAGACGCCAATAGCGGATCAACCGGCATAGTCCATCCTCACGCGATAGGAAATCCAAACGCAGCCGCTCCCCGGCCGTTCCCAGGCTTGCGGACCGGCCGATCGCTCCGTCCACCAGAGCCAGCCCGTCCATTGCATCCTGGAACGTCAGGCGGTCTGCACGGCGCGCGGCAGCAAGGTATCGGGCCAGCCAGCCCACCACCGGAACGACCAGCCACAGGGCGCGCAGCCCGTCCAGCACCGGCCAGCCGTAGTACGTCGGGCCGAACTGGTAGCGGCTGAGCACCCGCATCCGCATGAACCGTCCGAGCATCGAGGCAATGTCGGGGCTGTCCGTGTCCGCCGGCCCGACGGCCTCCAGGGCATCGAAGGTGACATCGCGCTGCATGCCGGCTACCGGTGGCACCAGACCTTGACCGCGGCGGAACCGCCCGGCCCACCGGACCTGCTGCAGCCGCCGAATCCAGCGCGTGCGGCGTGACCGGATCTCTTCCAACGTCAGATGCTCCGTGTACGCAAACACGAGCTGGCGAAACAGCCCCTGTTGCCGCGGCGTGGGTGGGTCGCGGGAAACGTCCTCCAGCTCGCGCGGCAGATCGGGAACCAGAATGCCGACCAGTTCGGCGAACCGGTCGTCGCGGACGGCCTCCAGGTCCGCCTCCCGGAGCGTGTCCACGAGCACGGCAGCCCCTGCGACGGCCTCCTCGACCGGCCGCGAATCATCGAGCAGCCACGTATTCAGCGCATCGAGCAAAGCGTGAACCTCGCGTGGAGCCGCGGGCCGGGCCCGGCGAAGGAGAACGCCTTCCTCGCGGGTCCAGCCGAGAGGGGGTATTGCTTCGCTGAGCGACCGCACCAGGTGCCGGTGCGAGGACATCTCCGCGCCTTGCGATCTGGCCATGGACGGGCAGTCGAATCGCCAGGCGGTCAGCCACTTGCCCTGGGCCTCCACGAGGGTGAAGGGATAGACGCGGCAGGAGAAGGGCTTGGCGTCATAGCCAAGCTCCGCGTGGATGCGGCACAGGCCGTCGTCCTGCAGAAACACGCAGCGCCCGTCCGGCCGCTTGTTGAGGGCCCATTTGTTGCGGACCTGCACGTATGGAACGATTCCCAGCCGGCTCTCCCACTGCTGCCCGTCGAGTCGACGGCGGTCCTCTTCGCGAAGATCACCCACAAGCTCGCGGCAGCAGCGCGTGCAGGAGTGGCAGCTCCAACGCTGATCCGGCACAGAGGGCAGCGACACAGGCAGAGAAACCGACTCCATGCTCGGATTATACGGACCGCGGCGGGAACCGCCCAGCCGAACCGCTTCAGCGAGCGCTGGGAGCCGTCAGGTGGTCGGGGTCCTTGGCGAAGTGACGGGCTGTTTCGAGTGAGACACGCCCGACGGACAGGAGGGTCTGCAGACTTTCATCCAGGGTAAGCATTCCATCTCGTTTCCCCGTCTGGATGGCGGTGTCGATTTTCTCCACCTTGCCGGCGCGAATGGCCGCACGCACGCCGTCGTTGACGACCAGGATCTCCAGGGCCAGGGCTCGCTTCTGCCCCTCCGCGACGGACGGCACCAGCCGCTGCGAAATGACGTAGCGCAGGCTCAGCGAGAGCTGGGTCCGCGCGTCGTCCTGCGCGTCGGCCGGAAACAGATCGATCAGCCGGGTCACCGCGCCCTTGGCGTCCTTGGTGTGCATGGTGGTGAGGA
>CAZBFW010000340.1:0-317 GCA_964491135.1 uncultured Phycisphaeraceae bacterium
TGAGCCCGGAGCAGGCGCGGGGCTCGGCCGACGTGGACGCGCGCAGCGACCTGTTCAACGCGGGGCTCGTGCTCTACGAGATGCTGACGGGCTGCCGGCCATTCGCGGCGGACAGCTCGTCGGCGGTGATTCATCGCATTCTGAACGAGGAGCCGCGGGATCCGCGGTCCATTCAGCGGTCGGCGCCGCCGGTGCTGGCGGCGCTGTGCCTGCGACTACTGGCCAAGCGGCCGGAGGATCGATTGATGTCGGCGAACGAAGCATTGACGGCACTGGCGAGCGGTCGGCGTGTGGGTTCTCCGCAGCGGCGGCGTCGG